>CAYYBV010000332.1:0-1506 GCA_964469675.1 uncultured Verrucomicrobiota bacterium | reverse complement strand
GGCACGGCAAGTGAGCTTGGGCTGGGCGTCTGTTGGCAGAAGTTTGACATTGCCAAATTCCCCGATGTGGACACACCGCTTGGGCTGATTAGTGGCACCCTCCGCCCGTTGGAAGAAATAGACGACATTGTGGACGGCGGCCTCGAAAACCTGGATGTTGCTAAGGAAATCCAGGCGCAGGATGCGGCTGTTCTTGAGGAACCAGTTCTGCGGTTTTTGTGCGTACTTCGCATGGCAGAAGGCGTCGGAGACGATCATGGTGGTGACGCCGTCCGGCTTGAGGAGCTTGTAGCCGAGCTCAATGAAAGGGACGTAAAGATCCCACTTCTCCCAAAGCGTTTCATATTTCCCCGATTTCTCCAGCCGTCGGCGGAACTCCAGGTGATTGGTGCCGGAATCGGCGCGGACATATGGCGGATTGCCGATGGTGACGTCAAATCCATCCGTGATGCCGAACATCCATTCCGGGTCGAAGAAGGGGGCGGAGGCGTTTTGGTCGTAAGGTTCCCAGTCTGCGAGTTTTTCGGCCTCGGCTATGAAGGCATTATTTTTCGCCTTGGCTTTTTCCTGCTGGATGGCGCGTTCGTTGTCGCGGATGCGCCGGTCCAAATCGTCGCGCCTGGCCTTGTTCAGGTCAATCCGCAACGGCAATTCCGGAACGGCAGGTTCCTCGCCAAAAAGCGACGCCTGCTTCGGCGTGGGGGTGACGTCGCCCCACTTTTCGCCCTGCACGGTTGCGCGTTCGGCGCGCAACTGCTGGATTTTTGCCTCATGGCGCGCCACCTTTTCTGTATCCACATGGGTGGCGATGGCAACCAAATATTCCTTGAGCGCCCGGCGGGTTTCCTGGTCTTTTTTCCGGCAGCTTTTCTTTCTGGCCGTGCTGCGGGCAAAGAAATGCTCGTGCCGGACGCGGCGGAGTTTCGCTTCCAGTTCCTCCACCTTGGCGTCCTTGAGCTGCATCATGTCGGCGGGTTTGTCAATGCCGACTAGAGAATTGGCGGCGACGAAGTTGGCTTCAAGGTTGGGCAACGGGATGATTTTGCCGCGGTCGTCTTGTTCCACGACGAGGGAGATGAAGAAGCGCAGCTTGGAAATCTGCACCGCCACGGGCTGGATATCTACGCCATAGATGCAGTTTTCGATAAGGTGGAGCTTGCGCATGTAGTTGGGATGGGCGCGGGTTTCATCGAAGAGGCGGCCGATGGAGGTGAGCCGTTCCTCCATGTTTCCCTCGTTTTCGTCCGCCAGGGAGGAGGAACAGTCCGCCGCCGCCTTGTGGAAGGCGATTTCCTTGAGAAAACGGTTGTCGGCGTCTACTTGATCGAGGATATGCACCATTTGCTGGAGGACGCCCATGGGGAAGGCGCCAGAACCACAGGCGGGATCCAAAATTTTGCTTTCAAAGAGCGCGGCGGCGATTTGTTTCTTTTGCGCGGCGGTGAGGTTGAGTTCGTCATCGGTGTAGCCGATCAGCTTGTGGTATTCCGACTTCAGGCTGTCACC
>CAYYBV010000331.1:0-2199 GCA_964469675.1 uncultured Verrucomicrobiota bacterium | reverse complement strand
AGCACCGGGCGCGAGGGTAAAAAGCCCGTCAGCATCCGCGGGCGCGGTTTTGGAATTATTGCGATAACCGGGCAGCTTGACGTGGCAAAAAGCGCGGCAGTTGAGTTCGAACGCATTCAGTTTACCGGCGGCGTAAACCTGCAAGACAGCCGGCAAATCAGTTTTAACAACTGTTCTTTTTCCGGTCCCGGCGGCGGACTGCGGGCTGAGGGCGTTACCGGCTTGAAGGTAACCCACGCCGGCTTTGCGAACGTGCCACTGGAATTGAAAAAAACATCCGGCGTAATTTTATGCGGCAACATTTACGCCAACAAGGACGTTCCCGCTGTCAGCCTGGACTCTTCCGGCGCCATCCTTTATTCCGATTATAACAGCTACCAGGACCCGAAACAGTGCTGGCAGGCCGCCGGCGCGCCGCTGCCTTTCGCCGAGCTTCAGAAAAATAACGACCGTTATTCACAGGTTGCATCTCCTGAACTCGTAATTGAAAAGGGCATACCATGCCTGGTGAATTTCAATCTCTTTGCCGGGCGCGGCTCGCTGGGCAACGACCAGGGCATATACAACGAGTGCAAGCAAAGCGAACTGCGGCTGGCAGGCCCCTTCGTGCACTCCGCGAGCGAAACCACGGCCAACATTGAATGGTGGCTTTCCCGCTCCGCGACCTGCAGCCTGGCCTGGGGCGATACGCCGGAAATGACAAATGTAGTCCAGGGAATCGAGTCCGGCGGTTTATCACGTGGCGGCAGACGGCGACGACGGCAAGAGCGGCCTGGACCGCTCCCGGGCCTGGCGGACCCTCAGCCATGCCGCCGGTAAGGTCAAAGCCGGCGACACGGTCCTGGTGGCCGGGGGCACTTACAAGGAATCCGTCATAATCCGGGCCACCGGGGACGAGGGCAAGCCTGTGACCTTCAAGGCCGCGCCGGGCGAAAAGGTTGTTTTAAACGGCGACGAGCGCAGCCTGGCGCACGCTTTTACCATCAACAAGAAAAACCATTGCCGCTTTGACGGGTTTTATTTTGTCAATTACAATGGTACCATCTTCTCCCTGGACCGCAGCGACCATGTCCAGATCACCCGCTGCTTCCATGATGGCCGCGGAATCGGGTATGCAGGTGGTATAGTCAATGCCCGGAATTGTGCCGGCTTGATGTTCAAGAACTGCGTCATCGCGAACGGGTTCGGCGGCATGCACACGATCGGTTGCCCGGATTTGAAGCTGGAAAACAACGTTTTTTTGCGGAACCTGATCAGTGCCGCCACCTTGGAAAACGAGCCGAACCAGAAGTTATTCGTCCGGCATAATATCTTCACCGACGGGCTCCCCCGCAAGGTCGGCGCGCCGGTAATTGCTGCTGGTCAATATGAATCGCTCGCGGAGCGGGACAACTGCTACTACCTGCGCGTGCCGGACAGCGAAAAAAAGATGTTCATGTTTTACGGCGGCGAATCCTACGCGCGCTGCGTGCGGGCCTACGGCTGGAGCACCAACTTTGCCACTCCGCCGGTCTTCACCAACCTTACGCGCCTCAACCTGCAGGAATACCAGGCGCTTGCCGGCAACACCAGCTCCTTCGTCGCCAACCCTGTTTTCAAGTGCACCCTGGCGATGAAAACTCTCGACAAGGACGGGAAGCCCTTGTTCATGCCCGACCACGTCATGGGCAAAAAGGACCTTGATTTCCCGGATCTGTTCGCCACCGATCCGAAGGCGGTGGAAAAGGGCATCGGGCTCGAGCCGGAGGCATTCAATGACTTCCATTTCAAGCGCACAGGTGAATAGCTAATCACTTAGCCCATAAACGATTGATGCGCATTTGTTTTTTTCCACCGGAGCTTCTCAGCGAAGGTGGATGCAAGCATGGGGCGAATTTGGTTTCCTGAGCTTGTCGAAGGATTCGCAAAAGCAAGGCAATCCCGCTAGGCTTGGGCTGGATGCGGGTGCGCCGCGCGCCGCGCTATACTCGTGTATGCGCAAGCGCGGAAAGCCTGCAGACAGCACAAGATCGCCGCAGCTTTGTGCGAAACAAATTCGACCCATATGAATTACATCACAGACAAAAGAAACAAACAATAATTCAAGGAGAAGATAATTCCATGAAAAAAACAATATGCTGCACATTATTTCTGCTCGCGGCAATTTCCATCAAGGCGGATGAGATCCTCATCGCCGGAAGCAACGGATGCAACTGGCAG
>CAYYBV010000330.1:1360-2208 GCA_964469675.1 uncultured Verrucomicrobiota bacterium | reverse complement strand
ATCTGATCCACCTTGCCGGGAATAACTTCCGTGGGATAGGCGTCGAGGGTGATCTCGGCCAACTGGCTCACGCCGATACGGCCGATATCGGTTTCGTCCACCTGGGCCTCGATGATCAGGCGGTCGGACATGACATACAGGATATCCGAAGCCGTGACCGTCTGGCCCTGTTCGATTTTACGGGCGATGATGTCGCCATCCAGCGGCGCCACCAACGGGGTGGGCTTGTAGAGCTGTTCCCAGTAGGCCAGTTCGGTTGCGCCCTTGGCGCGGGCCGCGTCCATCAGGGCGGCGCGTTCCGTGGAACTCATCCAGGCAAGGATCTGGCCCTTGTGGACCTTGTCGCCTTCACGCACCAGGCCGTCTTCAATCCGGCCGGCGACGGGCGGCTTGATTTCAAGGCGATTCTGCGGCTGGGCCATGCCGGTGGTCAGCACGAAGGTCTCCAGGTTGTCGCGCTCGACGCAGACTTCCTGGTATTGCGGTGTTTCTGCCGTGCGCACGTGCCAGAACCAAGCTGCGCCGGACGCACCGGTCAAGAGGATGACGCCAACAATCCAATAGATTATACGCTTCATAAGATTCTTTCTTCGGTATTGTTAATCATAGCGAGTTTTTTGTCTGTTCCTCGTTCACGAAAGCGGAACGCATTTCGTTCGAAAAGGGTGCATCATTTCGCCCCGCCTGCGGGTTTGCCGTGCTCGCGCATACTTAAGTACAGCGCTAAGAAGCTGCAGCGGATAAACCGCTCGCGCCGAGCATAATGGTTATTAGTTGTTTTTTTATTCCGCCATTCAGCATCTGCGTCCGGCACGCTTTACGCAATACGCTCCACGCTTCACGTGCTT
>CAYYBV010000330.1:0-1350 GCA_964469675.1 uncultured Verrucomicrobiota bacterium | reverse complement strand
TTACGGAATGACTCCGGTCCCCAACGTCTTTTCCCAGGCGGCGCGGGTAATGACCGCATCGCGTTGGCTGCTCAGCATGGCCTTTTGCTTGTCAATCAGGTCGTTTTCAATTAGGTCCCAGTCTTCGAAGGAAAGCAATCCGTTTTGGTACTGGGCGCGCGCGATTTCGGAGCGGACCTCGGCGGCTTTCAAAAATTCGTTCTGTACTTCGGTCCGTTCGTTGGCATCCTGCCAGGCTACAAAACGTTCTTCGAGCGTAGCCACCATCTGGTTGCCGGTATCCTGCAAAGTATTTTCGGCCTTGCGCTCTTCAGCCTTGGCGCCGCGTACGCTGTACCAGTTCTTGCCGCCACTGAAAAGCGGGTAAGAAAGGGCCGTGCCGATTGACCATTGGTCGTTTTTAGGTATCAGGCTGTCATCATCCGAGCGGCCGATGGACCCGCTCACGGACCAGGTGGGATAAAAATCGCTGCGCGCAATGCGCAAGCCTTCTTTGGCCGCGCGCACCTGGGTTGCGGCACTGCGGTAGTCCGGTGTCTGTAGGCTCAATGCCTTGAAGTCGGGATCTTCCGGCAATTTGGCAAAATCCCATTGCCCAGTAACGGTCAGGGTGGTGATTTCATGGCGGCCGAGCACGGCGGCCATTTGCTGTTGTGCCGTCTTGAGCCCGCGGTGCGCCTGGGTGACCTCGAACTGGGCCTGGCGATAATAGGCCTTGCTGCGCAGGGCCGAGCCCTTGTTTTCGCGGCCGGCTTCAAAGCGCATTTCCACCAGGTTAACGTTTTCCTTGCGGCGCGCGGCGATGACTTCGGAAAGTAGCACAAAATCCTGAGCATACAACAGTCGGGCGAACGATTGCCTTAACGTGGCGCTGAGCGTGGCCTTGGTAGTTTGCAGATTGATTTCGGCAAGCGTCAGCATTGCCTGGCTGCGCCGCAAAGTCGCCATGTCGCCAAACCCGCTAAATAAACTCTGGTAAGCGGATAAACTTGCCTGGTAGGAGGTGGAATCCTGGTAGCCCGTGTCCAGTTCGGTATTGGATTTTCCGATGGAGCCGTTGGCCGAAATCTGCGGTAGGAATGGTCCGTAATTGCCCCTGACATCGGCCTGCGCCTTTTCGACAGAGGCGCCGGCAGCCGATAATTGGGGGTTATTGCGGATCAATTCGCCGACACAATCGTCCCAGGTTACCGGCGGCTCCGCCGCCTGGGTGGCAGCGAGTATTAACCAGGGGGCCAGCCATAATCCCAGGCGGCCGGTCAAATTAAGTAAGCCAATAGCATGCAAGGCGGAATGACTCCCGATGTTTATAAAAATAAACCTCCCGGCCGGCGCTTGCCGGCCGGGAGG
>CAYYBV010000329.1:0-2217 GCA_964469675.1 uncultured Verrucomicrobiota bacterium | reverse complement strand
TTCCTGCCGGAAATACTATCATTCCGGCTGGCACCGTATAAGGGGGCTAGGTCAACGGCGCACCCGCATCAAAGACTGGTTAAAATCTCCGCGACCATTGCTTGAATTTTTTGCAGGGGATTGGTTTTAAGAATATAATTCAAGGCGCCGTCCTGGATACATTTCTTTACCGTTTCGGTTTCCGCCACCGAGGTCAGCATGACAATGTTGGCTGCCGGGAACTCGGCGCGGATTTCCTTGAGCGCCGCATCACCTTGTTTTACCGGCATATTGATGTCCAGAAACATTATATCCGGCTTTTCCCGGGCATACAAGGCAACGGCTTCCTGGCCGTTTACCGCCTCCCCGACAAAATTCATTTTGAGACTCTTGATAATGCTTTTCAAGGCATAACGCACCATGGCCTCATCATCCGCAATGGCCACCCGGCAGTTTTTAATTTGCATAATGACATCTCCCGGCATTCTAATATTCAATTTTTTGAATTAGACATGATCATGGGCAATTAGTCAATGTCAATCTATCCTTGGCTAAAGGGCGCATACCGCAAATGGCATCCAAACCATAGGGCAATATTTACAGAATACGGTGGCCCCGATTGCGACGATGCATTTAGCTTGGCGGCGACGCACTGAAATCTTTGCCCGGGCGCACGAGTTCCACCCATTCGGCCAGGCCATAACTGGCGTGCATTATGGGAATCAGGAAGAAAATCAGGAGATCCACCGGACGGCGCGTTTCGCGGAACTTGGCCAGCGTGGCCCAGAGATCGGCCAGCGTGTAAACCGTCAGGCCGGCCAGCAACAAAAACCCCGCCCACTGGCAGAACAAGGCGGCAACCCCCGTCACCACCAGGGCCAACACCCCGCAGGCGGGAATAATGGTGGCCGGTTCAATATCCACGCCCGCGCGGATCAAGCGGATGCGCGTGGCGCCGTAACCGTAAATCTGCCTGCAAAAACGCCAAAAACTGGAACGCGGGTAATGATACAGGCTGGCCCCCGGCTGAAAAATCAGCCTGTAACCAAGACGTGTCGCCCGGAAGGCCGCAATCATTTCTTCACCCGGCCAGAAGGCGGGATCAAATCCACCCAGGCGTTCCAGGACCGGACGCCGGTAAGCCATGTTGCAGCCAATCAGTCCCGACCAGCGTATTTCCCGCGGAGCGGGATCGCCCGCCAGGTAACGCGCGGCCACATATCCGGCCGCTGGCGAGGCCAGGGTGTTGCCGGCCAAACGGCCCATCAGGGAAATATCGCCCGGAACCAGGCCTGGCCCGCTGACCAGCCCCACGTCAGGTTGCTGGAACGCGGCGCATATTTTTTCCGGCCAATTTGACGCGACCACCACATCGTCATCAATGAAGGCAATCAGAGCGCACTTGGCGGCACGCCAGCCGGCATTCTTTTTCTGGCTGGAATCGCCGCGCGGAAAGGCAACGGCCAGATGCCGGATATTGGGATACGCCGCGCCAAGTTCCTGTACGGCGCCGCGCACATGCGCATCCGCAATCTGCCCGGCCACGATGATGTCCAGCCGGTCAAACCAGTCGGTGCGAACAAGGGATCGTAGGGTTTGAATCAAAATCGGCCGACCCAGGGTCGGAATAACGACGGAAAGATCCGGGTGTTCGTGCATGGCCCTCTTATAACACGGAGTCCTTTTTACTTCAAATTCCTTTCGTGTCTGGCGGGCAATCTAACTGGATATAGCAGAATAGCCTTGTCCCGCCGATTTTTTCCGAGAACACCTGAGCGGTTACGCTCTGCCAAGCTCCAGATTCGGCGAGGCGTCCAGCGACCAGGCCGCTTCGCCAATCACACCCTGCCCGCTGGCAGCCAGGCCGGCCACCATGGCGGCGTTATCCACGCAATACGAGGGATCCGGCAACAGGACCCGCACATTCAAGCCGGCGGCCATTTCGAGCAGGCGGGCACGCAAACGGCGATTCAACGAAACGCCGCCGGCCACCACCAGCGTCCGGACCCGTTCACGCTGGAGCGCGCGCCGGGCGCCGCGCACCAGCACATCGACAATGGCCTCCTGGTAGCCCGCCGCCACGTCGGCCAACGCCGGCGCCCGGACCGCTTCCGGGTGATCCCGCAGGTAATATAACAAAGAAGTTTTTAATCCGCTGAAACTGAAACATAATTCCGGCGCCAAACCATCCGCAAAGTCGGCCTTCAACACACGGGTCCGCGGAAAGGCAATCCGACC
>CAYYBV010000328.1:0-2217 GCA_964469675.1 uncultured Verrucomicrobiota bacterium | reverse complement strand
CCTGCACCAAGTTTCTGCTGCGGTTTTGGGTCTTGTGGCATTCCGTCAGACTTTCCTCATCCGGCGTTTCGATCCCGATAAAGATGTTGATAAAGCCCGCCGCAACCATCAATGAGACCAACTCATCGTCATCGGCCAGATTGATGGATGCTTCGGTGATGAAGTAGCATCCAACTTTTCCTTTTCGCCATTCAATCAACGCCGGCAGGACCTCCTCCTTAAGCAGTTTCTTGTTGCCGATGAAATTGTCATCGACGATAAAAATGTTCCTGCGCCAACCCATTTGGTACAGTTGATCCAATTCCCGGATCAACTGCGGCGCGCTTTTCGTTCGGGGCCTGTGACCCAAAAGGGCGGTGACATTGCAGAAGTCACAATTAAACGGACATCCCCGAGAGAATTGAACCGCCATCGAATCGTAAGCATCAAAGTTCAATAGACCCCATAATGGGATGGGTGATTGGCGAATGTCGGCGAATTGATCGGTTTGATATACCGGTTTGGAATGACCAGCAGCCAGATCATTGAGAAATTCAACCAGTGTGATTTCGCCCTCATTGAGGATAAAGTGGTCAATGTCCGGAAAATCTTTATATTCGCCTGTGAATAATGGGCCTCCGGCAACGATCTTGACCGAGTGATCGCGTGCAAGTTTGACGACCTGTTTCACTGATTCGCGCTGGACGTCCATCGCGCTGATGAACAAATAATCACACCATCTCAGGTCTTTGAGTGTGAGTTCTTGAAAATTCAGGTCGATCAGACGTTTTTCCCAGGAGCTTGGAAGCATGGCGGCCACGGTGAGTAAGCCCAGCGGCGGATTGCAGACCTTCTTATCAACAAACTCCAAGGCATATTTAAAACTCCAAAAAGTATCCGGGAATTTAGGCTGTATCAGCAATATCTTCATAACGAATCTCCTTCGCAGGCTTGTTCATCTAAAGATACTTCGTGGCATCCGGAAGGCCATGTGCAGTGAGTCACAACCCCCGGCACTTTGGGGCATTTTAATAACTGTGGCGGGACTGTGACCTGGGTGGGATGGTCATGCGGCCTGCGTCAGTTATAATAGGAGGCGATGAATTCCTCCTCTCAGCCGGTAAAAGTGGGGACCAATGCTGACCTAGCGTTTGCGGTGGTCGTGTTGTTCTCCTATTTCGCCATGTTCAGCACTATTCGCCGGACGACGGTCCTGGAATTGATCCTATTAATTTCGTTTGGCGTCGCCTATATTTTGATTGGCATCTATGGCTATGCCGCGGTTCGGAATGACCCGGGTCAAAACCGAAAACTGCTGTATTTTCTGGTCCAGGTACCTTTGGGGTGCCTGATCGTGCTGATCAGCAAGGGCGCTGCCTACAATGCGCTGTTACTGTTGCCTTTGATGGCGCACGCGGTGATCCTGCTGCCAACACGCTTGAGCTACGGTGCCGGTGTGGTGATCCTGGCGGGGTATGTCATTGCCGTGCGTGCATTTTCGCCAAGCTGGGAGGTCGTCTGGAATGGCCTGCCCATATTCATTGCCGGATTGGTGTTCATAACGGTTTTCACACAAAGCGCGGTGAGCGAAGAGCGGGCCAGAGCGGAAGTGGAACGGCTGGTGAGCGAACTGACCCTGGCCAATCAGCAATTACGCGCCTACGCCGTCCAGGTTGAGGAGCTTGCGATCACCAAGGAGCGGAATCGTCTCGCACGCGAGATCCACGACGGACTTGGGCATTACCTCACCACCATCCACATGCAGATTCAGGCGTCCAAGGCAATTGCCAGCCGCGATCCCCGCAAAGCGCAGGATGCCCTGGATAAAGCGCTCGAAATGACACATCAGGCACTTGCTGATGTGCGCCGGTCGGTGGCATCCCTACGTTCGCCAGCGATCGCGGATTTGCCGCTTCCCGAGATGATCCGGGAGCTGATTGATCATATCGATGCCGGCGAAATGAAAACCCAGTTCCAGGTGCTTGGAACTCCGCGGGAATTATCGCCGCAGGCACGCATGACGTTCTACCGGTCTGCACAGGAAGCGTTGAACAACGCCATCAAACATGCGCAGGCGTCCGTTTTGTTATTAACCTTGGATTTCCGAGCGGCGGATTCGGTGACAATGATTGTGCAGGATAATGGCCAGGGAGCTGAGGATATGAACGGCGGCTTTGGTTTGATTGGGATGAAAGAGCGTGCTAACTTGCTGAATGGCGAAGTGAAATTCTCCTCCGC
>CAYYBV010000327.1:0-2219 GCA_964469675.1 uncultured Verrucomicrobiota bacterium | reverse complement strand
TCGTTAGATGTGGATGCTTTTAGGAAAAACCTATTTTAAAAAACCAGGGTGCAGGAGCATCGGGGAGGTCAGTATATGGCGAAATACGCGTGGGTATGGAACATCAAGCCTGATTGCATAGAAGAATACGTTCAAATGCACTTGAACCCCTGGCCGGAAATCATGAAGGCGCATTCGGAAGCGGGATTTAAAAACTACTCTATCTTTCAGAACGGCACTCAGTTTATCTATGTGTTTGAATGTGATATTGATCCCAACGAAGCGTTTGCGAAAGTTGTCAAGGATCCGGACTGCGCCAGATGGAATGCCATTACCTCCAAAATGCTGGATGTCTCGCTCAGGGATAACGATGTATCCACCGGGATTCATTTTTTGCCTGAGGTCTTCTATCTGCCGTAATTCTTTAAAACAGGAGGATATTTGATGGAACATGGGGTGCCGGTAGTCAGCGCGAAAGGCATCAGCAAATCATTTAGCGGTGTATTCGTGCTCCGGCATGTGGACTTTGATATTCGGCCGGGCGAGGTGCACGCGCTGGTTGGCGAGAATGGCGCAGGCAAATCGACACTGGTTAAGATTATCAGCGGCGTGCATCAGCCGACCGAGGGGCAGCTGCTCCTGAACGGCAAACCCATTCGCTTCAAAGACCCGCATCAGGCGCGTGAGTCGGGCATCGCGCTGATCCATCAGGAGCCACTTACATTCCAGGATTTGAATGTTGCGGAAAACCTGTTCCTCGGGCATACGCGCGGAAACGGGAATCCCATCATCAACTGGCGTGAGATCTATAAAAAAACCGATGAACTGCTTGAATCGCTCAATGTGCGCATACGCGCCAGGGATCCTGTGCGCGGGATGAGCATCGCCGATCAGCAAATGGTTGAGATTGCCTGCGCCTTGTCCCAAAACGCGCAGGTGATCATCATGGATGAACCAACTGCGGCCCTTTCCCATGGCGAGGCAAGCACCCTGTTTAAAACCATTGAACGGCTCAAGTCGCAGGACAAGGCCATTGTCTTTATTGGCCATCGCCTGGAGGAGATCATGCAGATCGCCGACCGGGTGACAGTCCTTCGTGACGGCGAACTCGTTAATGAATGCATGGCACATGAAATCACACAGGATGATATCGTCAGGATGATGGTGGGCCGCACATTCAAGGAACTCATCACCAAAGAGGAAAGCGCGATCGGCGAATTGGTGCTGGAAACGAAGGATCTTTTATTTCCTGGCAGGTACTATAACATCAGCATCAAGCTGCACAGGGGCGAGATCGTTGGGATGGCCGGCCTGGTCGGGGCAGGGCGCAGCGAGGTGGGTTCAGCAATCTTCGGGGTGCAGCCCGCGCAGAAAGGCGAAATCCGGATCCGGGGCGAAAAAGTCCGCATCACCAATCCAATGGACGCGATGAGACATGGTATCGCAATGGTTTCTGAAGATCGTTCCCGTACGGGGTTGCTCACATCCTTCAGCATTCGGTTTAATATGACCTTTGCGATCTTAAAGCGCATTGCCTCGCGCGCAGGCTTTATCCGCCGCAAAGAAGAGGACGAGCTTGTCCGCCACTATACCGAGTATCTCAATGTGCGCATGAGGGATACGGAGCAAACCGTGAAGGAACTTTCCGGTGGCAACCAGCAAAAGGTATTTATCGCCAAGTGGCTCCTGACAGAATCGGAGATATTGATTTTGGATGAACCCACGCGCGGCATCGATGTTGGCGCGAAAATGGAAGTATACAAGCTGATCAATGAGCTGGCGCGCCAGGGCAAGGCGATTCTCATGATTTCCTCAGAGCTACCGGAGATATTGCAGCTTTCGGACCGCGTATATGTCATGTGCGAGGGGCATGTGACGGCCGAGCTCGACCGAGAGGAAATGACGGGTGAACGGATTATGGCGGCAGCGTCCTCCGTAAAGAACAGGAGCGCCGTGACATGAAGGACATTAAACGGCCGGTCACCCAGAATGTGAAAGAGTTCGTTGCACTGGCATTTATTCTGCTCATTTTCTTGGCTGCCGGCATCGCACGACCCGAAATCTTTTCAGGCGGCCGGTTTTCCGGTGTTATCAACAGCGTAATCCTTTGGACACCGCTGAATTTAACCATGGCGCTGGGGATGATGATGGTGATCATCATGCGGGGCATTGACCTGAGCATCGGATCTAACGTCGCGCTCAGCGCGATGGTCGCGGGGATTCTGTTCCGCGACCACGGC
>CAYYBV010000326.1:0-2229 GCA_964469675.1 uncultured Verrucomicrobiota bacterium | reverse complement strand
CTGGCGACTGACCCCCGGGTGAGCACACAGACATTCCAAAATCTGCCGAATGCCATCAGCGGCCTGCTGCGGATCGATGGGATGCGGCACGATCGAGGTAACAAAGGTCGCTTTGCCGGAAACCTTGAACGCGTGCAAACCCAAGTGCCGAAAAGCCGGTTGGATCGAAACCGCCATTTTTAACGGAAACTGGTTCTCACGCGTCCAAGACTCCTCGACTACCCGGCGAATTTGGGGATCCTCGAGATCCCGGCAAGCAACGCCCGGCGTGACAAACCGACGACCCTGCCAGATCAAAGCCGGAGCGTAATGTTCCAGGAAATGGGCCTCCACCTGGTTGCGCCGCTTGAAGGTTAAAGGTTCAGGCGCACGCAAGGTGCGATAAACAACCTGACGGCAGGCATCCTTTTTCCACTGCTCGATCAGGGCCGGATCAGTTTCGTTGACAATCTGCCGGCGATAGGCATCCAGCGACATCGAGGCAAACCGCGTGCGATGCATTTCCAAAACACGCTCATTAAATTCATGATAATTTGGCGGCCCCAGCAGTTCTCCCGAAAGCTTGCAGCGCGCTACACATACAAAATTCCCCTTGGGCGGATCAGCCTGTGTCTCTTCCCGGGCATAAAATAGATCCATATGTTTACGCAAAACATGATCCACGGCCCGGGCGCGATCCATGAAAACAACTTTGCATTCGGCGCATTGGTAGAGAAAAACTGATTCCGCGCCGGGGGCCCCGGGGATCACTTCCTGTTTGACGGCATAAAAATCAGGCTTGCTCAAGAATAATGTCGCCACTTCAAACAAGGGATAGGCGCGCCCCGAACGGGCCAGACGGGCAACCAGTGGTTTCAGGCCGCGGCGTTCGGGGATGAAAGTCACCTCAATGGGAGGCGGCCGGTTTTCAGCACGCTCCCGTCCAGCGATGCTGCGTCCATCAGCCGAAGGATGGTTCGAGGATGCTGGTACAAAAGCCGAGCGAAAGGAACGGGGCGGGCCCATACCGCCGCGTTTGTGACCACCCGATTCAGGCCCCATGCGCCTTCGATCAGTGTACCCGGATTTACCGCCGGGGAAACGCCTGTCCTGATCCCGGTCACCTTCGCGGCCGCGGCCGCCGCGGCGCTCTTCAAACCGCGCGTAAGAACCCTGATCGGCGGGACGCCGTGCCCATTCCGGCACAAAATTCAACTCGACTACCATTTCTCCGGGTGTACTCATGAATCCTAACTACCAGAACGGAAAGGCGGCGGGCGATCAGGCCCGTAATTATTACCGGCTTATAAAACTATCCGTCTCTTTCATCGGCAGGCACATTAGAAGGAGGCGTCAGTGAAGGCGGATCCCGGGATAATTGCGACGGCGGTTGATGATCCACAAGATCATGCTTTAAATCGCTGGCCGCACGTCTGAAATCCTCTAGAGCTTTTCCAAGGGAACGGGCCATGGCAGGCAATCGTTCGGCACCAAACAACAGCAGGATGACCCCCAGGATAAGGAGAATTTCACCCGCCCCCATGGAGCTTCCCAAGAAAGCCAGAAAAACCATCACTGGTTATTGTCCTTGCTGAACAAACCAAAATACGCGCCCGATCCACGCGCAATCGCGTGGATCAGAGAATGGCCGATGATCCAAGTCTTACCGATTGAAAAGTATAAATTCTGCGCGGCGGTTCAACTTCCAGGCGGATTCATCATGCTCCATGGCCACAGGCTTTTCCTTGCCATTGCTTTTGGTCTGAATGATTGCACCATCAATGCCCAAACCAACCAGATAGGCCCGCACGGCCAATGCCCGGCGCTCACCAAGCGACATATTATACTCGGCACTGCCACGTTCATCACAATTACCTTCAATCAGCGCGCCAGTCCCGGCATTCTTTTTCAAGAAATCAGCAACTGCTTCGATTTTGACGCGTTGCGTCTCGCCGACCTGGGCGCTATCATAATCAAACAGAACGTTTTCAAATTTAACCGCCAGCACATCCATGCCGCCTTCCGGACGGGAGGAAAGGCCGCCCTGTTCGGTGCCCTGGCCCATGCCGCCAATATTGTCATTAGCGCCTGCTGATGTCTTGCCTTTCCGGCGACAGCCAGTTGTGCACATCGCGCAAACCAACACCACCACGAGCATCCCGAACCATAGATTCCGGCTCATCCCTGACCTCCTTGTTGTTAAAAAACACTATTTTTTTGAAGTATTTATACTATTGCACGTACTTTCTA
>CAYYBV010000325.1:0-2233 GCA_964469675.1 uncultured Verrucomicrobiota bacterium | reverse complement strand
AACATCCGACGGATATGCCGATTACGCCCCGCCACCAGTCGGACCTGATATACATTTTCCCCAGGTTTGGTCGCCACGTGCATAATACCGGCCAAATGCAGTTGTTCGCCCTGGGCTTTAACGCCCGCACGCAAACGCTGTTCCTGTTCAGGGCTCAACGCTCGCGCCGTCCAGACCCGGTAGATTTTTTCGACACCATGCCGGGGATGCATCAGGGTATGCGCCAAATCGCCATCATTGGTTACCAGCAGAAGGCCATCACTGTCACAGTCCAGGCGCCCAATCGTGAAAACACGCGCCTGCATGGGAGGTAATAGGGATAAAAAGGTTCGACGCCCCTGGGGATCGCGCGAGGTGCACAAAACGCCACGCGGCTTGTTCAGCGCAATAAAAATTTTGCCCTGCGGCGCCACTGGGCGCCGGTCCAAACACACAACATGGCCAGCCGGATCAATACAAACGCCCTGCTCGCGAACGATGACGCCATCCACGGAAACGCGGCCCGCGGCAATCAACGCTTCACAAGCCCGACGCGACCCCAATCCACAAGCCGCCATATATTTATGCAGCCGCGTCTTTTTATCATGCCTGCGGTTTTGTTTTTGGGAGTCCAAGACCACGGTCTCCCTCTTTCCATTTGCCACTCGCACGAAGAAAGTCAATCCGCTCGAAGCGTTTCAGCACATTGCGCTTGGCCACGATTTTATTAGCTGATTTCAAACTGGCATGCTGTGTCATAATCCCGTCTCCAATACCTGATTCATCTGGCTTTAGCCGTGTTGATAGCTGACGGCTTGGTCAAAGTCAATGACAAAGTAAAGTTACTGTAAAACATGCCGCCCCTACTTGCCGAGCAGCTGGCCGATAATATACATTTCCAGCGCTTCGTAATCGCGGGCGGCGATCATGGCCCTGAGCTTCGTTTCGCTCAAGCTGCGCGAAATCTCTAAAAGCCGCAAAAAAATGGTCCGGCTGTTACTGAGATGTCTGGTCGCCACGGCATCTTTTTGGGAACGCATGGCCTTGACATCCAAGCCGACAAACTCGCCGTTTTTGCCATAATCATGGGTATCCAGCAACCGCACCTGGTTGAAGGCCCGTCGCAAATCAACGGCCCCAAAAGTTTTATCCTGGTCGAACTTGAGGCCATTCTGGTCATTGAGGTGCACCGTCCATAGCTTGGCGAATGCAAGCGCGAACCCCATTTCGTCCGAGGGGTCAAGCCCGGCCAGGATAGCATGTGCGCTTTCAATATTAATGCCCACGCGGTCCGGATCATGACTACGGAACGCAAGGGCCACGGCATGACCGGTAGTGGGAATATAGGTGTGATCCATGGGCTCATTCGGTTTGGGCTCGATCGCGACACGAATACGCGCATCGTAATCCAGCATGACGTTGATCGCATCAAGAATGCGATCAACCGCCAATTTGCTGTCCTTGGATTCACGCACATAGGTCCCCTCGCGCGCCAACCACAGAACAATCAGATCCGTCTCCAGGGCGTTGGCGATATCAACGCACCGCTTACTGCGCTCCAGGGCATAGGCGCGGCATTTGGGATCATTCGACGTATAACCGCCATCGATTGTACGCGGATCCTCCCAGAGACGGGGGGCCACGAACTCCGCCTGCAGACCATGCGCATCAAGCTGGCGCTTGACGGCGGAGGCCTTTTTGACAATCTGATCCGGGCCCAGGTGATTCAGGTCCGGCACCGCATCATCATCGTGAAATTGAACACCGTCAAACCCAAGCTTTTTATAAAGCGCCAGCTTGCGATTGAAAGCAATGCTTTTGCGCACAGAAGGGCCAAAGGGGTCGGCGCCCTCGTGGATATTCCAGGGACCAAATGAAAAACGGAATGTGCCTGCCATAATTACTACCTCCGGTTATACAGCGTTACGACCAAAAACGAGCCCAAACTAATATGTTGGTTATACTATCATTTTCATCATTACATGGCAATAGACCACATCCGCGGGATGTTTTCGCGTTTTGTGCAATTACATTGACAGGCATAATTGCGTTGCGCAAGTTAGTTACGTGGACAACGATTCGCACCGTGCGGTCCAATTCAAAAGCGCGCAAATGCGATGCGCCACAGCACCTTGCACCCCAAACATGTTGTTGACAATTCGATGATAATTTGATATCCAAATTCACCATTTAGGCGTCAAATCTTAAAGCTGAGATCAAACCAAGGAGCCCTAATGCTGGTCGTCAAGCAGCT
>CAYYBV010000324.1:0-2242 GCA_964469675.1 uncultured Verrucomicrobiota bacterium | reverse complement strand
CGAACCCCTGACCGTCGAGGATGTTTTGAGCATTTACGCCAAGGAAAAGCCCGAAGGCGTGGTGGTGCAGTTCGGCGGACAGACCCCGCTCAATATTGCCGGCGAGCTGGCCAGGGCCGGCGTGCGCATCCTGGGCACGACCCCGGAAACGATCGACCTGGCCGAGGACCGTGACCGTTTCCGCCTGGCCATGGAAAAAATGGGCATTCCCATGCCGGAATCCGGCATGGCCAGCAATATGGCCGAAGCACTCGTAGTGGCTAATCGCATTGGCTATCCGCTCATGGTCCGACCCTCCTATGTCCTGGGCGGGCGCGGCATGGAAGTGATTTACAACGAAGAGATGTTAAAGCATTACGTCGCCGCCGCCGTGGACGTCACGCCCGAACGGCCGATTCTGATCGACCGCTTCCTTGATGACGCCCTCGAGGCCGAGGCCGACGCCCTGGCCGACGACACCGACGCCTACGTGCCGGCGGTCATGGAGCATATCGAGTTGGCTGGGATTCATTCCGGCGACTCGGCCTGCGTGATTCCCACTGTCAGCATCCCCAAGAAACACCTCGATACGATCGATGCCTACACCCGGCGCATCGCCCGGGAACTCAAGGTTATCGGGCTTATGAACATGCAATACGCCATAGCCAAGGACGTGGTCTATGTGCTGGAAGCCAACCCGCGCGCCTCGCGCACCGTGCCGCTGGTGTCCAAGGTCTGCAACATCTCCATGGCCCGCATCGCCACCATGCTCATGCTAGGCCAAAAACTGGCCGGGCTGAATCTCAAACCGCATAAAATCCCACACTTTGGCGTCAAGGAGGCGGTGTTTCCCTTTAATATGTTCCCCGAAGTTGATCCGCTCCTCGGCCCCGAAATGCGTTCCACCGGCGAGGTATTGGGCTTGGCCAATACTTTTGGCATGGCATTTTTCAAGGCCGAGGAAGCCGTGTCACCGGCGCTGCCGATCGAAGGCACCGTGCTGATCAGCCTGGCAGAGAAAACACACCGGACCGTCCTGCAGGTTGCCCGGGAATTTGTCAAGCTTGGCTTTCGAATCAAGGCCACAAGCGGCACGCACGCATTTTTCACACAAAACGGCATTCCCTCCGAAGCAATCAACAAGCTCCACGAAGGTCGGCCAAATATCGCCGACGGGATCATGAACAGGGAAATCCAACTGGTCATCAACACACCCTTCGGCAAGCGCAGCCAGGATGATGACTCCTATATTCGCAAGGCGGCCATCAAGCACAAAGTGCCTTATGTAACAACGCTTGCGGCGGCGCTGGCATCGGCCAAGGGTATCGCTGCGCGGCGCACTGGCCATGGCGGCGTAAAATCCCTGCAGGAATACCATCGGGATATGCAGTAGAACCGGGTGGCAGGACCGCGGCGCACGCCCGGCCAGATCAACCAACGGCCAGTGGTACCTGATTTCAGGGCAACGTGCCAATCCGGAATGGCACCGTTAACTCTGGCATGGTGACGCAATCAGTGGCAATCACCAGGCGCTTGCCGTCCAGCGCCGGGCCAGGCAATATATTACGCAATTCAATCCGGTATCCCCGGGTTAGCGTGGAGCGGACCTGCACCAAAATGTTCGTCAGGGGCGGTTGCACCTTGAGAATGTTAAAACCCTGCCGGCAACTGGATTGAACCATGAGCAAGCGCGATACCGCCTGGGTGTTAGTGCTTGCCAGCCTGATTTCATCCGGCACGGTATAAATATCCCCCACCACCCGCCCCTGCATGGGCACGCCAAGCTGCGGGTAACGGGGGACATCGGTGGCAACCCACACATTAGCTGTAAACTGCCCGGGCACCAGCGGCGGCACAGACCGGATCCTGAGCCGGTAGGACCGGCCGAACTTGTTCGTTTCCCAGTCAAGGGCAAACGCCGGAGAATTTACGCCGGCGCCGGTAACCCGGCCAGGTGCTGACTCGTCAAACCGGATATCCACTGTTTTGACTTCAGCCGCATCGCTGCGCAGGTTGCCCCAGTAAATCCGGTCGGGCTTTAGGGCCACCTCGGCCACGGCCTCGCCCACCAGGCTTAACGTCAGGCGGGGGTGGTCAGGATCGTTGGACGCGATTATCACGCGCTTGTGCTGATTTCCGGCACGGCCCTTGAGCACAAGCCACACCTGCACGCTGGTCTGTTCGCCCGGGTGGATGATCTTGTCCGCCAGGCGCACGCGGGTACAGCCGCAATCGGTCTGGACCCCGTAAATCAGGAGCGCCG
>CAYYBV010000323.1:0-2251 GCA_964469675.1 uncultured Verrucomicrobiota bacterium | reverse complement strand
TGGCGCAGCCAGACCATCAGCGCGGCGGTCAATCTCTCTCGTGACTGGTCGCATGAACCCGCCAACATAATCAACCCGGTAACGCTGGCCGAACGCGCCAAAACGGTGGCCGAACAGTCCGGGCTGCGTTGCACTGTACTGGACGAAAAAGACCTGGAAGCGCTGGGAGCTGGCGCAATTGTGGCGGTTGGCAAGGGAAGCAAAACGCCCTCGCGCCTGATCATCCTGGAATATCCCGGCCACAATCCACCTTCCGGTGCAAAGCCCGTGGTGCTTGTCGGAAAAGCGCTCACCTTTGACACAGGGGGATATTCACTCAAGGATGTCACCAACATCCAGACGATGAAGTACGATAAGTGCGGCGGCGTCACCGTCATTGCCACGCTGCGGGCCGCCGCGGAACTGAAGCTCCAGACGCCCGTCATCGGCGTAATCGGCGCAGCCGAGAACATGATTTCCGGCGAGGCCTACCGGCCCGATGATATCATTCGCGCGCTTTCCGGCACCACCATCGAGATCATTTCGACGGACGCGGAAGGCCGCCTGGTGCTGGCAGACTCGCTCACCTACGCCCAGCAGAAATTCCAGCCCCGCGCTATGATCGACCTGGCAACATTAACCGGCGGCGTGGTGGTGGCACTCGGACGAAATCGAGCCGGCCTGATGAGCAACGACGATCAACTCGCCGGCGAACTCTTCGAGGCGGGCGAACAAACCGGCGAAAAGTTATGGCGGCTGCCCCTGGATGATGAATACTTCAAGCTCATCAAGGGCGACGATGCTGACATAAAGAACAGCGGCGGACGGGAAGGGCACGCCATCCTGGGCGGGATGTTCTTGAAGCAATTTGTCGACGACGGCAATCCCTGGGCTCATCTGGATATCGCCGGCGTGGCCGACAGTCCGAAAGACCTGCCATACTGTCCCAAGGGCGGAACCGGTTTTGGCGTCCGGTTGCTGTTAAAATACCTTGAAGACCTGAAGTAAATCAAGTTTCTAACCAAAACATCCTCCTGATTTTCTCAGGAGGATGTTTATTAATTGGCTACGCGAAATTTATATGCCTAATTTGGCCTTCACCAGCGGAATGATCTGGTCGATGGCCTCGCTTAATTTTGAAGCGTCCTTGCCGCCCGCCTGAGCCAGCGTGGGCCGGCCACCGCCACTGCCCCCGATCACCTGGGCGGCCACTTTCACCAGCTCGCCAGCGTTCAACCCACGTTTAACCAAATCGTCCGTGACCGCAGCGATCAGCATGGGGCGGTTATCCACCGCCGATCCGAGAACGACTACACCGGAGGGATGTTTCTCCCGGAAGCGGTCGCACATCTGGCGCAGCGTGTCCGCGTCCGCGTTTCCCAGCACAGCAGCCAGCACTGGCACATCACCTACGCGCGATACCGCGGCTAGTTTTCGCTCAAACTCAAACGCAACCAGTTCCTGGCGCAGTTTGAGGTTTTGCTTGCGGGATTTGTCCAAATCCTCGACCAGCGACTGGGTCTTCGCGGTCACTTCATCCACCGAAGCGGTCAGCAGCCCGGCGGTTTCCTTCAACTGATGGAAGCGCCGGCGGATTAGATTATAGGCAGTTTGGCCGGTCACAGCCTCAATGCGGCGGATGCCTGCGGCTGCACTGCCTTCGCTGGTGATCAGGAAAATGCCAATATCGCCGGTCTCATTGACATGCGTGCCGCCGCAGAGCTCGTAGGAAAAGATGTCTTCGTTGCCGATCGAGATCGTCCGCACGGTATCGGCATATTTTTCGCCAAACAACGCCATTGCACCTTCAGCGATGGCCTGCTGCAACGGCTTGACCACGGTTTCCAGGTGATGGTTTTCCAGGATGGCGCGGTTGACGCTCACCTCAATTTCATCCAACTGTTCCGGGGTTATCGCTTCGGGGTGGGTAAAATCGAACCGCAGCCGGTCAGGGGCCACCAGAGAGCCGGCCTGGCGGGCATGGTCGCCCAGAACTGCGTGCAACTCGGCATGCAACAGGTGCGTGGCCGTGTGGTTACGCATAATTGCCTTGCGGCGGGCTGCATCGACGCGCGCAATCGCCACGTCTCCGGTGCGCGGCGTGCCCTTGACCACCACGCCAACGTGTACGATCACACCCGCGGCGGGTTTGCGCATGTCATCCACACGGATTTCCCAGCGCGGCTCATCGGCGGAGACGATCAAACCCGCATCAGATACCTGTCCGCCGGCTTCTACGTAGAAGCTGGTTCTAGGCAGCATGACCTCCACC
>CAYYBV010000322.1:1102-2254 GCA_964469675.1 uncultured Verrucomicrobiota bacterium | reverse complement strand
TTTATCCACGCGGTCGGCATTGCCCAGGCCGGATACCGGCGTGCGCAGGCTTTGATCGAATTCATCAGGGGACATATCTATTTCGGCTTCCATGCGCTTGTAGGCCGTCTCCACGCTGACTATCTTGCCGTCCATCGACGCGCAGAAGGCGCAATCCTTGAGCGGCTCATAGACCACCAGCTCCGTGATGCCCGCCTCGTGCATCTGCATGACAGATGCCCAGTTGCGGGTGCGCTGTACGCTGGTATCGACGATGCGGCGGATCTGCCAGTTTTCCAGGTCGGTGGCTTTCTGGCCGAGGGCATCGCGGAAGGCGGCAAAGTCCGCCGCCGTGCCGCGCCCGAAAAGGCCTCCGCCTTTTTCCAGGTAGCGGTCGGTGATGAAATTGCGCATGACGTTTTGCGCATCCGGATTTTTAAACCAGCCCGACGTGTAGAAGTGATCGAGCTTGCCCAGAAAATCGACGGCGCGGAAGTCCGGCCCGCCGAAGCTGAGGTTTACGCCGAGCGCTTTGCGAAATTCGGTATAGATCCGGGTGACCGTGTCTGTGATGGTATTTCTGCTGACGGCGGATGCAGCCGACGCTCCCAGAATGCTTTCAATGCGATTTACAAATTGCGTTTGATCCGGTGGAGCGAGCAATGACCGCAGCCAGGTTTCAATCTCATCCAGAGCGCCTTCGCGGGCTTCACGCAGGGCGGGCGTGATCTGCTTGAGGTAGTAGCCAATCCAGGCATCGGTAGGATCGACGGCGGCATTGATCATGAGCAGGGCTTTGTTGGCCTGCTGCTTCGCGTTGTCCGTCGGCTGCGGCTGTGCGGGCTGTGCGGCTGGCTGCGCCGTTCGCAGTGTCTTTTCGCCCTTCTCCGGCACGGGAATGCCGAAGCGGTCATGGATGTGGCTTTCCGGGATTCCTTCAAAATTTGCGTCCTTCACCAAAATGCCGTAAACCTTGGCTGCTTTTTCGAGATCTTCGTCTTTCTCAAAATGCAGTTTGAAGATGGGCACGCCCTTTCCGGGGCCATAGTTGAATAGCACCCATGGCGCGAGGATCTGAAACCGGATGGTTTTCATGACGCTCTTTGCGTCCGATTCCACCAGATCCTGCCGGACGTTTTCGCTTGCCTCTTCTCCGCCCAGGCGGCCCAACGT
>CAYYBV010000322.1:701-1037 GCA_964469675.1 uncultured Verrucomicrobiota bacterium | reverse complement strand
GCCGCGCAGCTTGGTTTCAATGATTTCAATCAGCGTGTTGTCGGAAATGACCGCCGCCGCGTCCACGCCCAGATTGAAGACGGCTCTTTTCAGTGCGTCTTTTTCGGCTGTGCCCGCTTCCGGCTTGTACTTGCCCACACGCATGGGCACGGCAAAGAGTTCGTTGAAGATCACCCAGTCTTTGATGTCGAAATTTTTGAACAGGTACATGTAGGCGCAGGGCCGAAGCAGTCCGCCGCGCGGCTTGATGCCTGAGCGCGCGCGATACACATGCTGCACAAACTTGTTTGGAATCAGATCTTCGCCCCAGATCGGCTGCGCGTCTGTGAGCAGCTT
>CAYYBV010000322.1:0-691 GCA_964469675.1 uncultured Verrucomicrobiota bacterium | reverse complement strand
GTGAAGGTGAACTTGCGCTGGCTTACCCAGTTGATCTCCTTGATCCACGCCTGCCCCTCGGAGATGTCCCACATGAGCTCCTGCACGGCAAAGCCCTTGCCGACGGCGTCGAGCATATCGAGGATCATGTCTTCAAAGTTTTCCATGTACTCGATCATCTCGATGGCCGACGCCGCGATTTTCTTGTCCTCTGCGGATGCGGAGGCGGGAAGGATTTCCCAGTTGAGGCCGGTCACGGCCAGCTTGCGCGTCTGGAGGATGCCGCCCAGGTGCAGGTCTTTTTCTTCCATTTCGCCGAAGAGTTCGGCCTGGCGGTCCAGTTGCCCCTGGTCGGCCTCTTTGAAAATTGCCGCCAGGCGCTGGGGAGTGAGCCCCTGGGACGGGTAGGAATCGTACCGATCCCGCACCCCGGCAACGGCGATTTCATCCAAAATCGGCTTGTTTGTTTTGATCTGTCGCCCAAACTGGTCCAGCAGCATTAAAATTTCCCCCGTAAAACGCCCAAAAACATGTTTATAAACATTGTCAAGAAAACTCCCCACCCAATGGGGGCCTTTTGGCCCCCAAATCGATTGTGGGGCAATTTTGAAAACAGCCGGATTACCATGCCGCCCCCCTGGTCAGTCCCTGGAAATTGTCCCTGGGCCGGACGGTTTCGTAGGAAACCGGCCCGCCCGGTTTCGATGCCGCG
>CAYYBV010000321.1:0-2264 GCA_964469675.1 uncultured Verrucomicrobiota bacterium | reverse complement strand
ATGTTAAGTTTGGCGGTGCCAGCGAGACCAATCTTAAGTTCCAGGCGGATGGCGGGCTGGGCGGCGTTGGGGATGTCAGCGTCATATTGGTGGATAAGAAAAGTCTGGTGGCCCCCAATACTCCCGTCACCAAGAACATTTCGGTCAACCGCATGACGGGCCGGGTCAAGGTGGAGTGATTAAGAGCGACTGTGGGCTGTGGACCGCAGGCTGTGGCCTGTAGGTTTAGAAAAAGAACGGAAGACTGCGGAAGCAAAATTCAATGTGAAATAATGCGAAAGTCATGAAGAAGTCTCAATTCTACAGTCCGCTTCCTGCAGCCTACGGCCTACGGTCAGCTTCAGCCTTTAGCCTTGTCGAGGTTACCCTGGCGTTGATGGTCCTGGCGGTCGGCATTCTCGGCATCATGAGCCTGTTCCCCACGGGACTGGAGCAGAATGCCCGTTCGGTCGCTGATACCCGCGTCGCTTTTTTTGCCGAGGAGGTTTTGGCTGGATTACAGGCCAAGGCCGAGACCAATTGGCCGCATCTGGACGAGTTTAATGTGTCGGTGTCAGCGCGTGGTACATGGGAAAATCCGCCGCCTAATTTATATATTACCGGAACGAATTTGGTAATAACCAATAAATATGAATATGCGACTTATGAGGACCATGTCCTCCGCTATCGGCTGGTCCTGACGACCAATGCTTTGGTGAAGACGGCGACGCTTTATGTCTGGCCGGGTGAATATGGCAACACCAATGACCCCAGCCTTTTTTATGCGGAATTTTTCAGGTTCAGGCCGTGAAAAAGGCTGTAGACTGTAGGCTGTGGGCTGTGGCAATCAGATGATAGAATGAAGATGACGCCGACCTGCCCGCCATAGCTTTAGTGAAGGCGGGACGGCGTAAGACTGAGGTCAGATGTCGGAACGAGTAAAAATTATCGGGAATCGTCAGCCGGCGACCGGCTTCGAGCAGGCGGCGTCCTTTTGGGATACCGTGATCGCCTTGCGTGGAGATCGGCCCTTTATCCCGAAAGGATATTATCGGTTTAAGACGTTTGAAGAAGCGCAGGCATGGTCCATTCGTATGATGGCGCGCGCGGGAAGCACGCTGGTGCCTTATACACCAGAAATCGCTATAAAAAACAAGAAAATGCAAAAACAAGAGGGAATTTACCACAAAGACACGGAGTGTGATCCGTCTCCCTGATCTTTTTCCATCTCCACACAGAGTATTGCGTGCATTTTGTGTAGGGCGCAGCGCCCTGCGCAAAATGCACGCAACGATTGGTCGGAAGAGAACACGGGAGGAGAAGTCTCTCTGTGTCTCTGTGGTGAGGTTTGTTTTGTTTGGGTTGCGGGCATAGCCCGCGTTGGGGGTTAAGCGTGAAGAGCCATGAATCGTAAACGACGAACAACGAACGACGAACGACGAACAGGCGGCCTCCGGCCTTTGGTTTGTCGCCCACGGTCTACGGCCTACAGTCTACGGCCCGCTTCCGCCTTCACCATCATCGAGGTTCTCGTGGCCATGATGGTTCTTTCGGTAATGATCCTGATGGTGGCGAATATCTTTCAGAGTAGTTCCACCGCCTGGAATATCGGCACCCAGAAGGCCAGCATGAATACCGCCGCCCGCGCCGCCTTGGATTACATGGCGCGCGAGCTGGTTTGCGCCGTCGCCGGGGAGGTCCAATCGGCGGAATTGGCAACCCCGGCGAACATTCCGTTTGAGCTGATTCCCGGAACGGATGCGGAAGTCAAGTTCGTCGCGCTTTCCGGCGAGCCGGCGAATGGCCGGGCCTTGCGTGGTGTGCGCTTTAGATATGACTCTGCAAGCCAGACTTTGAAACACGAGCGATTCACAAGTTTATTTGGACCTTATACAGGTCCGGCATGGGTTGGCGGGAGTGGCTTGCAGGTCATGATCGAAAATGTCTTGTCTCTGACCATGGTTGCCTATGCCGATGAATTGGCTTTGCAAAACGGGACAGGGACCGATGCGTGGCCTGCCGGCACTTTGCCGTTGTGCCTGGATATTGCCATTGAGATGTTAAGCGAAGACGATATGGCTCGCAAAGACGCGGGCGCGTCGGCTGATTTCGTAAACCGTAACGCCAAGGTCTATTCCACGCGGGTTTATTTCCCGAACCGCGTGGGGTATCAAGCACGTTGATGAAGCGAGACTGTAGGCTGTGGACCGTGGGAATGAGAAATAAAAGGAAAATCGATGCGGGATCATACTAAATTGGACGTGTTCCACGTTGCCGATCAATAG
>CAYYBV010000320.1:1488-2272 GCA_964469675.1 uncultured Verrucomicrobiota bacterium | reverse complement strand
CTGATTTCCCGTTTTACGAACGCCATGCAATCGTCCACAATATAGCGGATCGGTCGCCCGGCCAACCCATTCAAAGCCGCATTTTCACGGCACCAGTCTACCATGCCGGCGGCAGAATCCACATGACAGACGTTTGCACCAGCGGCGGCCGCGGCCACCGTTGCGCCCCCCGTATATCCGAACAGATTTAACAATGCTACGGGTGAATCGCGCCCCCGTATTTTTTCCGCCAGCCAATCCCAGTTGACCGCTTGTTCCGGGAAAAGTCCAAGATGCTTAAATCCGGTTGGCCGCACTTTAAACACCAGGTGGTGATAGCGCATGACCCATGATTCCGGCACCGGCTTCTTAAATTCCCAGTAGCCACCGCCGTGTTCGCTGCGATGGTAGAGACCATCAAAATTTGTCCAGGGTAAACGGGTGGGACGTGGCCAAATAATCTGCGGATCCGGGCGCACCAGGACTATGTCGCCCCAGCGCTCCTGCTTCATCCCGTCACCGCCATCAAGTAACGTATAATCCACCCATTTGTCGGCTAGTAATAAACTCATGTTTGCTTGAGTGCTCGATGGATGGCTAAAAAGTCAGCCCGACGGTGCCACCCATCGAACCACCCGACGGGTTAACTTCATAGCGGGATGGACCAATGTCACCCGATATATTCTCCAGCCAGTCATAGCGGCCAAATACGCCTAAATGCAACTCACTATATATTCGGATACCAACTTCGGCCTGCACATAGTAACCAAATAAATATTCTGTCCCGCTCGCACTGTTGCTCCAG
>CAYYBV010000320.1:0-1478 GCA_964469675.1 uncultured Verrucomicrobiota bacterium | reverse complement strand
ATTCGAAGCATACAACGTCTCCGCATAAGTGGCATCCGTCTCCACCATGTTCAGCGTCGGCCCTGTGGACCCTACCACGTATAGCCGTCGGTAGTTACCCTTGACGCTCATGCCCAGCGACAGCGTGGATAAATTCATATCCAGCGATTCCGATATCGAGTTATACGCCCGATACGACCCCTCCGCAACCCGCTCGCTACCCAGACTTTGGCGGGTCATTGGCGTGACATCAATCACCGGACCTTTGTCCGTCGGATTGCCGTTATATGGCACGCTTTCCGGCGTGATACCAAGACCGGTGATATCGTACGTGTCTAAAACACGGGCGTTATAGGTCGCCCACGCCTGGTCGTCATTAAAATTGTTGATTCCATTTGCGGATGTCTGGAACGTCTGCGCCCGTGATAATCCCAAACTCAAGCCATAATCGCCAAGCCGCGTCTGCGCCAAGGAACGATCAAATGTTACCATTAACCCACCACGGTATTCAGCGTTATCACTGCTTTCCAGCTCCGTTGCCGTCGTCTGACGACTATAATCACGCCAGACTGATCCCACGCCCGTAAGCTCAAGGCGGTTTGCTTTCACCTGCCCGCCACTGTCGTATCCCCAGTTCCACGTGCCGTTATCCAAATCAGTGTATGCATCGGATTTGACATATCCATCATCATAAACCCGGTTGCCGGAATCATTCAGACCACCCGCCGGTCCAACCGCATTATATTTGGAAGATTTTTTATCGATTGCATAACCGGCAGAATATGACCCCATCTTAAAACGCTGGGCGCCTATTTTCCGATACAGCGCACCAACGGCTACATGCCACCTGTTTTTTGCACCGCTCTCCGCAATAACGGTCGCCGGCTTGCCCATTTCATCGTTCGCCAAGTCGCGCACTCCGTTTTTCCTATTCGTGTCGGAAATATGGCGAGCGGACCGTGTGGGCAATTCGGCAGCCGCTGGCTGCTCTGCTGCTGCCTGCGCTTTTAATGCAGCATCATGCTTGGCTTTTGCCGCGACTTGCTTGGCCTTGATATCTTCTTTGGCCATTCGCTCGGCGTTCCGGATTGTCTGGGCTTCCATGTCGGCCTTCTGTTCGGCTATAAGCTTGCGTTGTTTAACCAATGCGGCCTTGGCTTTGGCCGTCACGGCGGCCTTTTCCGCCGCAATCCGCCTAGCCTCATCCGCCTCCTTGGCTTTTGCCACAGACGCCGTCACCGCCATGGCCGTTAGTTCTGCCTTTCGCTTGGCTGCTTCCTTCATCTCTATGTCTTTTGCCGTCGTATTTTTCGCAGCTTGTTTTGCGGTAATCTCGTCTTTAGCCCGCCGCTCGGCGTTTTTTACCGCCTGGGCGGTAAGCGCCGCTTTCTGCTCGGTAATTTGCTGCTGTTGTTTGGCAAGTTTGGCCCGCGCCTTAGCGAGTACGGCGGCCTTTTCCGCCGCAATCCGCCTAGCCTCATCCGCCTCCTTGGCTTTTG
>CAYYBV010000319.1:0-2273 GCA_964469675.1 uncultured Verrucomicrobiota bacterium | reverse complement strand
ATGATTTTTTGCGTCTCTAGGGCGTAATGGTTATTGCCCGCTTTGAAGATGATAAAAAGCATATAATTACCTGCACAAGGCCGACAACATTCAGCAGTCAACCAGCGGCGCCGCCGAGGCGGAAAACACGGCCGCTGGCATTCATTTTGTTGTCTACACTTTGAATTTGGCAACTTCTGCTTGCAGGCGCTGGGCGGCATTGCGCAACTGCTCGGTGGCTTCATTGAACTGCCGCAACGATTCGGCGGTTTTAACGGCGCCTTTGCTTACCTGGGCGAGGGATTGGCTGATCTGCTGGGCGCCCTGTGACTGCGCGTGCATGCCATCATTGACCGTTTCAAATTTTGGCGCAAGATCTTTAATCTGCGCGATTATGCCGGCCAGAGGATGTCTGATGGTTTCCACCGTCTTCGTGGTGTGGGCAACTTCATTGGTGAACCGGTCCATTTCCGAGACACCGCTGGTCACGGCCGATTGCATTTCTTTGACCATGTGCTCGATATCTAGCGTGGCCACGGCGGTCTGGTCGGCCAGCCGGCGAATTTCCTGGGCGACAACCGCGAATCCCAGTCCATATTGGCCGGCCTTTTCCGCCTCGATAGCGGCATTCAGCGACAGCAGGTTGGTCTGGTCGGCCACCTTGGTGATTGTGGTCACCACCCCGCTGATTGTGTCGGCTTTTGCATTGATCACCGCCAGCTTTTCAGAAATGGCGGTCGTGGCCTTGGCCAATTGCCGGATGGAGGCTTCCATGCCGGTCAGTCCTTCGCGGCCGGTATCGGCCAGTGTAACCGTACTCTCCGCCACATTCTTTACTGTTTCCATGGTTTGGGAAAGTTCCTGGGCAGTCGCCGATATTTGCTTGGCGGCTGTGACCACGTGCGTGGTCGAGTTGCCGAAGTTGGCAATGACCGCCTCCTGCTCGCGTGCGGCGCACTCGATTTCCGTGGCGGTTGATACCAGTTGGATGCTGGACTGTTGCACTTGGCCTACCAGTGAATTCAGGCTGTCGGCCATGGCCGCCATGGAATTCCAGAGCTGGCCGGTCTCATCGCGCGGCGGGCGGCGGCGCTGGTTAATTTGCGTGATTGTCTGGCGGGCCTCGGCAAGGTGGCCGCGCGTGATTAATCCCGCTATGCCCGCCAGGTTCGTGATGGTTTGCGTTATGGACCGCGCAAGGACCAGTAGCACCAGGGTGGTCAGCAGGATGGCCGTCAATCCGATCAGCAAGTTAAAATTACGGATGGTATGCGTGGAGGTCACGACCTCGCTGGCCAGCGCGCGGGCGACCACGATCCAGCCGAATACCGGCTCAGTGCGGTAGGACGCTAGGACTTCCTTGTCCCTGAATATGTAACGCATGTTGCCGTTTTTATTTTTTATGATCTCTGGTCCGAAATCCATGCTGGCCAAATTGGTTGCCATTATCAGGGTGGGGTCTGGATGCGACCAGACCTCGCCATGGCGGTCGGTCACAAAGACATAACCCGAAGGCCCGATTTTTAACGGTTCCACGAACTGGGCTGTGAACGATTTCAAGTTCAGCGCGCCCAGGAGCACGCCGGCAGGCTTCTCGTCGAGAAGCACGGGCACGGCCACGGCAACGGTCGGATTGCCGGTAACCTTGCTGCGGATGACTTCGGAGATGGCCATCACGCCGGTGACGGCCTGTTTAAAGTAATCGCGCTCGGCAACGCTGAATGTTTGTGAGGCCTCCGGCACGGAAGAGCAGATAGCATCGCCGTGCCGGTCCACGAGCAGAATGGTTTCATAATAGGGCGCGTCCACGCTGAAGCGCTTGAGCAGGGCCATGCCGGCGTCAGTCATTGCCGGATCGGTCGCCTCCGCGCTGACGATTTTTTTCAAGAGCGCAACATCGCTCCACATAAGCAAATCATGTTGCCGTTCGTTGAACCAGGCTGAAATGCTTTTGATCGCGGTATCAGCCGTCTGGTTCATGGAATCTATGGCGGCCTGCTCCATGGCAGAGCGCGAGATGTGATAGGTCAGCCATGTTGAGGTGCCCAGGCTGGCAATAAACAACAGGATGGTCGGCAAGACAATCTTGGTTCGCACGCTTATGGTTCGCATGGGTTATACCTTGAACTGGGCCGCTTCCTCTTGGAGGTTGCGGGCGGCTTCCTTTAATTGTTCCGTGGCCTCGTTAAACTGGCGGAGCGATTCTCTGGTTTGGTGCGCACCTTCGCTTAACTGGATCATGGCGTCACTGATTTGGCGCGCTCCCGATGATTGGGCCTGCATGCCTTCGTTAA
>CAYYBV010000318.1:0-2286 GCA_964469675.1 uncultured Verrucomicrobiota bacterium | reverse complement strand
GATGCCCCGCTGGAAGCCGGTTCAAGAGTTCACGTTGAGCGAGAAGTGATTTTTTGTCGCCATCAGGTTGCTCAACTGCCGGAATACGGTATACTAGTGCGCAGTATGGTCGTAGCGCCGATTTTCCGGGTAGTTCATTCGATTTTGCCTGGAGTTTGCTGGCAGCCTTGTCCGTGTGAGGGTCATGGCCTTTAAGGAGGAGGGCATTCAGGTGCAGAAGATTAAACGAGTGTATGTGCTATTCTTGGTTGCAATTGCGGCAAATACCTATGCGTATGACGATGCTTTGGTGCGGGATGGACGGGCAACAAGTTGCATCATTCTGCCGGATAATGCCGGCCCGGTGGAAAAGCATGCAGCCGACGAGCTAGCCGTTTTTATCGAAAAAGCGACCGGAGCAAGACTGGCCATTCGGAATGCGCCTTCCACCGATTTGTATAATATTCGTCTTGGCACCGTCGAGGCACAGAACTTGCTGCGTTCCGAGGCTGTGAATCAAGCGGTTGCCCGGTTGCAGGATGACGGATTTGTTCTGGCGGCCGACAAGAAAGGACTGCGGGTGATCAGCAAAAAGCCGGTAGGCGTTCTGTATGGCGTCTACGAAATCCTGAAGAAATATGCGGGCATTCGCTGGTTCGCGCCAGGGGATGACTTCGAATTCTGTCCTAAGCAGTCGACAATTGCCGTTCCGGAACAGATTACTGTCAGTAATCCGTCGTTTAAGGTTCGTCGCTGGGGATTTGTTTGCGCAAACTGGAATTCAAAAACCATAGATTCTTGGGATTGGCTGGTGCGCAATGGCATGACCGTTGGCGCTCAAAAATCATTATACAAAAGCACGCTGCGGAATGAGTTGGAAAAAAGGGCGGCGGCGGTCGGTAACAGCCATAACTTTGGCAGCCTTATAAGCGATGACCTTTTCGACGAGCACCCCGAATATTTTCCGCTGATCGATGGCAAGCGCAGGAAACAGCGTGTCAAGGGGGATAATCGGTGGCCGCAGCCATGCACGTCCAATCCGAAAGTCGCGGAAATCATGACCGCCGCGATTAACAAGGACTTGAATTTACCGCCAAAGGAAAACAAATACCTGATTGGCAACAATGACGATATCCTCTGGTGCCAGTGCGCAAACTGTGTCAAGCTGGATCCTCCGGACGAAAAGAAAAAAGAATATGTCAGTACGCGCTACTATACTTTGATAAATAAGCTTGCCGGCGAAGTCTTGAAAATCCACCCGGATGTGGATCTTTGGGCCTGGGCTTATCAAAATTTCCAATATCCGCCAGCCGGCGTCGTCCCCGATCCGCGCTTGTTCGTCGAGGCCTGTGTCCACGGCCGGTGCTACCGCCATTCCATGGCGGATATTCAATGCCAGGCAAACGACAAATTCCGCGACATGCTTGGCCAATGGGGCAAGTTGAAAAATCCGGTCAGCACACTGGAGTACCTTGATGCCACAATCTTTCCCGTTTATCTGCCAATCGAAAAAACATTTGCCGAAGATATCAAATACTACAAAAAGATCGGCCTGGCAGGTTGCCGGATATTTACCGTGCCTCCAGATGGAGAGTTCGGTGCGCCCTGGCGATTGCCATGTTATCGCGACAGCATGCCGGCATTATTGCAGACTTATTACCTTGCGGCGCAGTTGTTCTGGGATGCCGATGCCGATTATGCCGCGCTTTACGAGGATATGGGCTCAAAATATTATGGCAAAGCCTGGCCGGTCATGCGCGAATACCGCGCGTTGTTAACCCAATCTTTCCTGGAGATTTCCGGCCATGTCTGCTACGGCATGCCGCAGTATGCTGTCGGTAAATGTCTTGAAAAACCGGGCACAGAGGAACGCCTGGTTCAGTTGCTTGACGAGGCGGAAAAGAACGCGGGTCCTGACCGGGGTACACTGAAAAAAATAATGCGCGAGAGAAAATATTTTCAAACCTATTGGAAGTTTGCCCGCAAGGTGTTCCTGGCGAAGTGTCAGAAGGACGTTTATGCCGATATGCGCTCCGAGCGTATAGTCATCGACGGAAAATTAGGGGAAGCCGACTGGGAAAGAGCCGATGTCACATCCGGATTTGTTGTGGCCGACGGCAGGACCATGGCGGAGCCACAGACATTTGTCAGAATAATCTATGACGATGACAACATCTATTTCGGCGTTGAGGCCATGGAGAGCGACCCGGGCAAGATGAAAATCAAGGCAGGCGAACATGATGGCGCCGTATATGGCGACAGCAGTCTGGAGTTTTTCATTGCCGCCCCTGGAGTGGAGGACAAATA
>CAYYBV010000317.1:0-2289 GCA_964469675.1 uncultured Verrucomicrobiota bacterium | reverse complement strand
GGCCTTCGCATCCTATGCCCTGAGCGTTTTCTTTGCCGCCAAGACCGGCCAGCGCTGCGAGAAAATTCTGCCGCTCACCAGCTTTATCGCCGAACAAGCCAGCCGGCGTCTGGGAACAGCCCAGCTGAACGAGGTACTGCGCGAGGCGGTGGCCCTGAATCCACCGCCCACCGACAAGGGCCGGCGGCTGAAGGTTCTCTATGCCACTCAAGTGGGCGTCAGGCCGCCGAAAATCGTCATTTTTCTTAATGATCCCGAACTGATGCATTTTTCCTATGCCCGCTACCTGGAGAATAAACTGCGGGAAGCCTTTGGCTTTACCGGTACGCCGATTTCCCTCATCTGGCGGCAAAGAGAAAAGGAAAAACTCTAATTGTTATTAGGAGGAGCCAAGAATGGTTTGGCTAACTTGGGTTGTGATTATCATCCTCAGCTATCTGCTGGGCGCTTTTCCCTCCGCATATATCCTGGTCAAGCTGAAAAATAATATCGATATCCGCCATTTCGGCTCCGGCAATGTCGGCACCACTAATACGGCGCGGGCCGCCGGCACCGTCATGGGCGTCGCCGTATTCATCGTCGACGCCGCCAAGGGAGCGATCCCGGCCTTGGTCGGCCTGCATTATTCGGAGTGGCTGGCAGCCGCCGCCGGCCTGGCGGCCTTTATCGGCCATCTGTGGCCGATCTGGCTCAGCTTTCAGGGCGGCAAGGGCGTGGCCACCGGTTTCGGCGTCGGCGTGATCCTCACGCCCTGGCTGGCGCTGATCAGCCTCATAACCTGGCTGATCATTGCCCTCGCCACCGGTTATGTTTCGCTCGGCTCCTGCGCCGGCACTGTCCTACTGGCGCTGCAAATGATGGCCACCAGCCAGCCCCTTCCCTATATCCTGACCGTTACGGTCATGGCCGTCCTTGTGTGCTGGCGCCACCGCAGTAATTTCCGGAGCATCCGCGCCGGCACGGAAAGAAAAAGCTTTCGCAAGCACAACTGAGCGGCGGCGCGCCCTCAATGTCAAGGGTTTTTACTTGACGCGGCTCCAAATGCGTGAACAAGGATCATCCACCAAGCCAATACTGGGAGACAAGGTTATGCGAATCACGATTTACGGCGCAGGCAGCTGGGGCACGGCCCTCGCCTGTCTGCTGCAGCAAAACGGACATCAAATCAGCCTGTGGAGCCGCAAACCGGAGCATGTGCGGCAATTGCGGCAAAGCCGGGAGAATCAAATCTATCTGCCCGGTATTCCTCTGCCTGAAACAATCGCCATCGACAGCGGCTATGACCTGGCCGCGGATGCCGAGCTGGTGATTTTTGCCATACCCGCGGCGGCCGTGTGCCAAGTCGCCCGGGCAGCCGCTCCCGCTATCCCGCGGGACGCAATATTGATCAATGTGGCCAAAGGGTTCGCCCCGGAAAGTCAGCAGCGGCTCTCGCAGCTGATCGGCGCGATCCTTCCCGGACGCCCCGTGCTGACCCTCTCCGGCCCCAGCCATGCCGAGGAGGCGGTGCGCGGACTGCCGACCACGGTGGTGATTGCAGGCCCGGATTTGGACTTACTGCAAAAAACGCAGGATGTCCTGATGAGCGAGAGCTTCCGCGTTTATCCCAATACCGATCAGATTGGCGTCGAAGTGGGCGGCGCGGTCAAAAACGTCATCGGGATCGGTGCCGGGGTGCTGGACGGCCTGCAAATGGGCGACAATGCCAAGGCGGCGCTGATCACCCGCGGCCTGGCCGAGATTAAGCGCTTAGGCGTCGCCATGGGCGCCCGCCCCGCCACGTTTTCCGGGCTGACCGGCATGGGCGACCTCATCGTCACCTGCACCTCGCTGCATAGCCGCAATTTCCGCGCCGGCCGCGAGATCGGCCAGGGCAAGAAGCTCACCCAGGTGCTGGGCGGCACCGTGATGGTGGTCGAGGGCGTTTACGCGGCGCAGGCCACCTATCTGCTGGCGCAAAAATATGGCGTGGAAATGCCGATTACGGAACAGATTTATAAAATGCTTTATCAAAACCGCTCGCCGCAAGAGGCGATGCGGGAATTGATGAACCGTGCCAAAACCAGTGAAGAATAGCTTCCGGTGGGGGTGATAAAGGCAATATTTTTTTGCTTTATCACCCCATTGACTTTGGTATTAATAAAAACTATCAGTATTTGGAAAAACAATTATTATTTAATTGTTTACATTTCTTATGCATACGTTATATAATTATCAGTGAAACTTTGACGAACCTTTGAAAAAAAAGTCGCAAATTTTTCATTTTACATATATATTATAACAAAAAAA
>CAYYBV010000316.1:0-2291 GCA_964469675.1 uncultured Verrucomicrobiota bacterium | reverse complement strand
GGCCCGAGCAGGAAGTGCCAATCGCGCATACGGATGGCGGCGACCCGGAATCATTCTTATTCGAATCCGTCAAGGTATACGCCATCCCAGATTATGTTTATCGCCAGGATGATTGCCTGCACATTCACGACTGGAAGGCAGGGAGCGCAAAACCGGCGCACCGCGAGCAGATGGCCGTTTACGGCCTGTGGGCCAACATTAAACACGCCATGCCCCCCGAGCGCATCAAAGTCCACCTGGAATACCTTGCAAAGGGCATGACCCAAAGCACATCCCTTACCGGACCAGACTTGGCCTACGCCAGCGCGCTTATCCGCGAATCAGTCAAGACCATGGCCGAGTATCTCGTAAGTGGCGATATTCACCGGAACCAGCCCCTGCCACAAGAAGACTGGGAGCTTTGTGCCGACGCGGATACCTGCCGGCAATGCCGGTTCTACGAGCTTTGCAAAAGCGAATTGGAACTGGATTAACGCCCGTAACCCGAACCTGATGTTTCATGCCAGGCCATACGCTCGGCATCGACAAACAACGCCAAAGCTGTCACGGCAATCAGCGGTTTGCATAAATCGGCGCTATCCGCGCCAGCCGCCATTGGCTTGAAGCGCTCTTTTTGATTCGCACGGCGGGCAGCACTCGCTTGAGTTAGGCCTATAACCCCAGCTTGGCCCGTACCAACGCCGTGGTTACCCCGGCAATGGCCACGCGTTTGCGGCGCGAACTGTGGCCGGCCACAATCATCAAGTCGCGCGCGGGCACATCCAACAGCCGGCCGAGCAAGGCAATTAACGCATCATTGGCCCGGCCATCCGCGGGGGGCGAGCGCAGGCGGATTTTGACGGCATCCCCGTGCAGACCCTGCACCTGATCCTGTGCGGCGCGCGGGCAGGCATGTACGGAAAGCATCACGCCGGTTTTGGTTGCGTTAATCCAATGCATGGTGATTGCCAGTATAGAATCACCCGGCGACGGCGCAATACTAAACGCGCAAACAGAAAAAAATTAGACCCCAAGGAAACTGATGCCGGCGGCCAAAGCCGGGCCGGCATCGTTTTTTTGCAGGCCACCCCCATTAACCAGGCGCGATTAAAATTTGCGCACGGCGAATTACCCCCGCCCGCCGGCCACCCCGGAAAATTATTTTATTTTTTTAATTGACAGCGCGCGAGTGTTTCTATATATAGAAACACCATGCAACCTACAACCATACAGGCTTACCTCGCGCTGGCCGAAAAATATGACCTGATCCCGGTCTGCAAGGAGGTGTTAGCCGACCTCGAAACGCCGGTCTCGGTGCTCCGGCGCTTCGCGGATAACCCGAACGTGTTCCTGCTCGAAAGCATCGAGGGCGGCGAGACTTGGGGCCGCTATTCCTTTATTGGCGTTGATCCCGAGATTTTATTTGAAATCGAGCACACCGACGTCACCAACCCGCAATTACTCCGGCAACTGCGCCCTGTCTACCAAAACGTGCACGCCGCGCCTATGCCGGATTTACCGCGTTTTTTCGGCGGCGCAGTAGGCTATATCGGTTACGAGGCCATTCGCGAGTTCGAACGCCTGCCGGCGCCCAAGCCAGTTCGTGGCGGTAGCCGGCCGATCAGCCGCTTCCTGAAAGTGGATAACCTGATCGTGTTCGATAACCTGCGCCACACGATTAAGATCATTGTCTGCTCCCGCCCCACCGCCCAAGCGGGCGACGCAAAACCGGCGCAGGCCTATGAGACCGCCTGCCGGAAAATCGCGGCCATCGAGACGATCCTGCAACAACCGGCGCCGTGCACCGAAAACCGTGTCTATCCGCCCGTAACATTCACTTCCAACATGACCAGCGCCAATTACCAGGCAATCGTCCGCAAGGCCAAGGAATACATTACGGCCGGGGATATCATCCAGGTGGTCCCGAGCCAGCGTTTCAGCGCCCGCTCGGCAGTGCCGCCCTTCCAGCTGTACCGCGCCCTGCGCCTGCTGAATCCCTCGCCCTACCTATATTTTCTCAAGATCGGCGACCAGGCCCTGGTAGGATCTTCACCGGAAGTCATGGTGCGACTCACCGGCAACCGTGTTGAACTGCGACCCATCGCCGGCACCCGTCCGCGTGGAGCAACCGAGCAACAGGATCGCCAACTGGCCGATGACCTGCTCTCCGATGGCAAGGAAAAGGCCGAGCACATCATGCTGGTGGATCTGGGCCGCAATGACCTGGGGCGTGTGGCGGAAACCGGCAGCGTACAGGTGCGCGACTACATGGTAATTGAACGCTACAGCCACGTCATGCATATTGTCTCGCA
>CAYYBV010000315.1:0-2298 GCA_964469675.1 uncultured Verrucomicrobiota bacterium | reverse complement strand
TGCCCGTTGAGTCTTTCGGGTTGCCCATGGCCGGGGTGCGGGAAATCAAGGCGGGACCCGGGCGCCTCATCCTCCAGTCCGAGAGGCAGGAGGATGGCATTTGCGTTGTATATTCCCAGCCTTCCGTGCATGTCTGCATGGCGGCGGCCGCCGATTCCGATGACATGAAGAACGCTTTGACGGACCTCTTCTGGGCTCTGGAAGACGCCGGTCTGGGCTACCGGGTCATTACCGACGTCCAGCTGACTGCGGAGACTTTGAAGGCGGGCCCGGTCAAAGCGCTGATCCTCCCAAGAGTGCGGGTACTTACGGAGGCGCAGTCGCAGGTAATTCTTGAGTTTGTCCGACATGGCGGTACGGTTGTGGCCGACGTGGACACCGGCATTTTCGATGAGAAATACACGAGACGTCCCCAAGGCTCCCTGGCGGAACTGTTTCCGGAACAGGTGCCGCTGGCGCAGTCCTCTCTCGGCAAAGGCAAGAGCGTGTATCTCGGGAAATACCTGGATGCCTATGCCTTGCGGCGCTCGAGCGTGAAACGGATGGCCGATGGCCGCGTCATGTATGAGGAGCCGCGGGAAGGTGATCGAGAGGTCGGCGATGTGCGTCTGAACGCTTATGAAATCCGGCGCCTGCTGGCGGAACATGCGGGGGTGAAGCCTCCCTTTGCCATCAAAGACCAGAAGGGCAACCCCTGTCTCGGCGCCCGCGGGTATGGATTCAAGGATGGCGAGAATGCCTATCTGATTGTGGTCAGCGACCGCTATGAAGATCTGACGGCAAACATGCTGTATGTGACCAGCACGTCAGCGCGCCATGTGTACAACGTCAGGGACCGGCAATACCTCGGCGAAACCGACCGGGCCGCCATTGCCCTGTCACCCGGACGCCCGGCCATGCTGGCCTTTCTGCCGTACAAAATGGGGAAGGTCAGTCTGACTGCGCAGGCCGGCCCGTCCCGCGTGATAAATTTCAAACTGCAGGCCAAGGCTTCGTCCAAAATGGGCAGGAACGTTTTCCATGTCATGTTGCTGGACCGGCAAGGGAGGGATGTGCCGGAGCTGTCCCGCAATCTTACCGGGGTCGACGGCCAGGCCGCCGGCAGCCTGCAGCTGCCGCTCAATGCGCCTGCGGGCATCTATCTGCTGCGGGCTTTGGATGTGGCCAGCGGATTGTCCGGCGAAACCCAAATTAAATTCCGATGAGGGTCAGCATGCGCGTTAAACTTGTTTTGAAGAGGGCCACGGCCCTGGCTCTCGGGGCGTCTTTATGCGCCGCCGTGAAGGCCGGGCCGCCCCCGCCTTTGACCGTCAATGGCAGCATCGTCTCCCGCCCGGAACTCATGATGGCTCACGCCGGGTACCAGACCCGCCCGGACACCAACCTCGGCCTGATGGTCGCTTCAGGAAAACTGGTGCTGGACAACCTGACGTTGAATTATCAGGCCGCTCATCAGGCGGGCTCCCTTGAAATCAGCCATCAAAAAGGCGCGCCTCTAGACTTTGGCTGCAACTTCGGGCGCTATTCCGCCTGCGGGGGTTGGGACAAATGGCAGTTTCTTGCCATCGTGGTTTCGGGCCGGCCGTCCAGTCTGGAGCTGACCCGTTCCCGTATTTTAGGGGATTTATTATTGTTGGAACGGACAGAATCGCGGGCAATGGCAGAGTTGTTGTGGCCTTTTCAGTCCGGCCAGGGCGCTTGCGCGGCGTTGAAACTGGTCAAGCTGAAAGAATATCCGGGCTGGGTGTTTGCCCGCTTGTCCGGAGAGGGCGAATTGCCGCCGATTCAGGAAATCCAACTGCGGTATTTCATAGGCCCGAGCAGCGCGCCCGCGCCTTTAAGGGAGGGCTGGATTTCAACCCAGAGCGGCGATTATAACGTGGGCACTTGGCAGGAAATCAATCTGCTCCATAAACGGCGCCCCCCCGTGGCGCTGAAAACCAACGATTGCGGCATGGTCATGCATGCCAGGCATGACCCGGTATATGCCGATTATTGCGGGATGCTGGTGTACTTGCCCGAGGAAACCGCCGGGCGCTATGATTTCCGGGGGGCACAACTCCAACCGGGTCCGAATGTCCGGAGCATTCGTTTTGCGCTTGGATACTCGCAAGGCCTCCATTATTCGCAGGTGGTCTCCAAATTCTTAACCGGCGAGTGCCGGGAGATCCAGTCTCTGCTGCGAAGCATGAATTGGACTCCGCGCAATGATTTCCATGACACCGACCGCATGATCTTGGAACTGGATCGCCTGTCGGCGCAGGGGAAAGCCGGGCCGGTCTTTGCTTCCAGCGATTA
>CAYYBV010000314.1:0-2318 GCA_964469675.1 uncultured Verrucomicrobiota bacterium | reverse complement strand
TATCATCATAGCTAGAACGGTTGGATTCAAAATGCTTTTTAGCGCAGGTTATTTTCATGGCCTCGGACGGTCTTAATTCCTGGTTTTTGCTCTTTGTTTCCGCCACAAAATACAGCCGTTTATCACCGTCAAACACCACCGCCCAATCAGGGATGTAATCGCCCAGCGGCGTGGGAATCCTGAACCAACGTGGCAACTTCATATAAAACTTGACGTTCTGCAACGAATCCAAATCTGTGGCGAACTTGCTTTCCACGCCGGACGCGCCGTCAATCGGCACATACTCGTAAACCGTTTTTTCGGGGCGCTCGATCTTCACCAAGGCATCGAGATAGGCGTCAAGCTCTTCGCTGGCAAACCGCCGCATGTCCCATTCCGCGACAGGCGCCGGGATTTTCTCATACTTCACGCCGTCCACCACCAGTTGTAGCATAACGGTTTCAATGGCTTCCGTGGCCAAGTCAATGAACTGCTGCGGATTTTTTAGGATTTCAGCGGTCTTGCCGGAATCATGCAAAATACGCCAAATAGTGTGCCGCGTCAGTTTTGTCCGCGCCTGAATGTGCCCGAGAATATCCGGTATCCAGTCCGGTTCAATCCCTTGCCGTCGCGCCTGAATATCCTTCACCGCGCCGCCGACCCCCTCCGTCAACGAAATGGTCACGCCATACCGGGTACTGACCACAACCACCTCTTGAATGCGGATGGCGGCAACTTTCCTCGCGGCCTCCTGCACCAGCTTGTCGGCGTCAAAGTCAACGCGGTAGCGCGTCCCCGTGGACACCCGCGCCCACAATTCCCTGAACGCCTCGTCATCCAGCAGCTTTTCTCTTGGTTTGGCTTGAATGCGCCGCCGCCGATCCTTGATCCGATTCTGGAAGGTGACACCACAATCCTCTTGGATTTCACGCTGAAGCGCCTTCGCGAAGTCCGCAAATGATTCATTGGCAAAAACGGTCAGGACATTGACGGAACTGTCTTTCACCCGCTGTCCCGTCTGATCCACTGGCAACCGCAGGCCACGCCCAATCTCCTGCCGCTTGCGGATTTCCGACCGCGCCTCGTTCAGCGTGCAAATCTGGAACACGTTGGGATTATCCCAGCCTTCACGCAGGGCGGAATGCGAGAAAATGAACCGCAACGGTTCTTCCTGCGACAGCAACCGCTCCTTGTCGCGCATGATCAGCGTGTAGGTGTCGTCATCGTCCTTCGTTTCACCGCCGGTATCTTTGAGGACGCCGTTTTTGTCTTGGGAGAAATAGCCGTTATGCACCGCGTCCACCGCATGTGGAATCAAGCCTTCATTACCCGGTTCAGCGGCGACTTTGGCAAAGGCCTCTTCAAACCAAACGGCGAACTTCCCTTTTTGCGGCTGGCCGGTGGCCGCATCCAATGCCCGGTAGTTCGCCACGCGGTCAATGAAGAAAAGCGACAGCACCTTGATCCCGCGCTTTTGCAGCCGGCGTTCTTTCTCGAAATGCAGCCGTACCGTGTCCTCGATCTGCTGGCGCATGATGACATCGGTCATGCCGCCATGCCGTTCCCCCGCCTGCAAGGTCAAGCCGCCACTGAACGTGACCGTCTGCCGTTCCACGTTCACCGCATCCAGGATGAAGCCGTTCCGGTAGGCGTCACGCTCGCCCGACAGCACATGCAGGTCCGTTTCCCCCGTCGTTCGCGCGCCCTTGTTAATGGACACAGCTTTGCGTTCCACGCCGTCCGCCGTGTTCACGTCCAGCTTGAGTTTCACCGTCACCGCTCGCGTCGTAGCCCCCATTCTCAATAACCGCGCTGTCCACTTCGATTTTCTTCACCAGCCCCAGGTCATAGGCCCGTACGGGGTCAAGCCGGTAAATCAGGTTGTAGCTGTTCCGGTGCGTGGCGGAGTACCGCAGGGTGAAAAGCGGCTTGAGGTTGGCCAGCGCCTGCCGCCGGATCGGCGTCTCCATGTTCTGCGGCTCATCCACAATCACCACCGGCCGCGCCCCCTGGATGTAGTGCATCGGCACGCCCCAGTCACTGTTCAGGTAGATGATGTTGGACGTGCGGCGCGCCTCTTCCTCTTCCTCCCGGCTGAACTTGGCAAAGGAATCAATGTTGATGATCAAAATTCGCGGCGACTGACTGCGCGCAAATGTCCGCGCCTGCCCTCGGTTCTTCGGGTCGTACACCTCAAAATCCATGCCCGGATGCTCGTACAGCAGGTCGAAATGCTCCTTGGTGATCTCCAGGTTTTTGAGCGTGCCTTCCTTGATGGCAATGCTGGGGACGACAATCACAAATTTGCTGAACCCATATTCCTTGTGCAGCTCATACAC
>CAYYBV010000313.1:0-2320 GCA_964469675.1 uncultured Verrucomicrobiota bacterium | reverse complement strand
TTCTTCACGGGCCGGATCTTCCTGGGTCAGCTTGATTTCTATGCCCTTGTTCAGGAAGGCCAGTTCGCGCAGGCGCGTGGCCAGGATATCCCACTCGAACTTGATTGTGGAAAAAATTGTTTTGTCCGGGAAAAACGTGACCTGGGTGCCCGTGCCCTTGGTTTTGCCGATCTTTTCCAAGGGGGAGGCCGTGATCCCTTTTTCATAGCTTTGGCGATAGACGATGCCTTCGCGCCGCACTTCCACTTCCATCCATTCGCTGAGCGCATTAACGCAGGAAACCCCGACGCCGTGCAGGCCGCCGGATACTTTGTAGCTCCGATGATCAAACTTGCCGCCCGCGTGCAGGGTGGTCATGACCACTTCCAGAGCGGGTTTGTGTTCGGTGGCATGCATGTCTACGGGAATACCACGGCCATTGTCGTTGACCGTAAGCGAACCGTCTGCATTTAAAATAATCTGGATGGCGGTGCAGAAGCCTGCCAGGGCTTCGTCCACGCTGTTGTCCACCACCTCGAAGACGCAGTGGTGCAACCCGCGGACGGAGGTGTCACCGATATACATGGCCGGCCGCAGTCGGACGGCATCCATGCCTTCCAGCACGGTAATGGTGGTGGCGTCGTATTTTTTGGAAGCGGTTGTCTTTTCCGCCTCGGAAGCGATGGGTGCCGCAGATTTGTCGTCCGTGACCGGTTGTTCATCCGGGATGTTTTTTGGCGATTTATTGGTTGTGGTCGCCGATGGGTCTGGCGTAGCTCCCGGCGCGTTGGCGGATCGCTCCGTAAACGCGGGTGATTGCGTTATAACTTCTTCATTGGCAATATTTTTAGGCGAAGGAGCCAAGGTGTCCTGGGGCTGTAAGTCAGTCTTCTTTTTTGATCGGGCCATAACTATTTTTTTCCCTTCGCGCATAAGTTATGCATTATATAAATATGCATTCAAAAAGCAACTGAATAGTGATAAAAAAATCAGTTCAAATTATTTGCCCTTTTGGCAAATGAACAGCGGCCGATGGGCTTATGCTGGCCTATAAAAATAAGCTCGAAATCCGTGCGTTCTTCGTCGGAGGTGACAAACGCTTCCTTTTCCACGAGCCGTATGTCTCCGGCCAGCAGGCGCCGGATGTTTGCAAAATAATCAAGGTGGTCGGTGGCAAGATGAAGGCAACCGCCGGGCATCAAGGTGGTGTTGAGCGCATCCAAAAAGGTGGCGTCAAACAGCCTCCGCCGATGATGCCGGCGTTTTGGCCAGGGATCAGGAAAAAAAATGTAATAGGCTGCAACCGAGCCGGGCGGCAACAGATTGGTAACCGCGTAAGCAGCCTCGGCATAGAGCAGGCGGATGTTGGCCAGTTGCGCGCGCTGGGCTTTGCGCTCCACTTTGGCCAGTCGTCGTGTTTGACGGTCCAATCCCAAGAACGATGTCTCTGGGTGCGCGGTTGCGCGGGCCAGTAAAAAACGACCTTTGCCGCAACCCAGGTCCACTTCCAGTTTTTGCGGTGTTAGACCAAAGGCCGAGGTTAAATTCAATGGCGTGTCCCAGGCAGTGGGAATGATCCGCAGGCTTTGGTGGGGCGCAACCGGCGTATCGGTAGTTTTGCGCGTGACGGTGTCGGTAGAACTAAATGCGGTCGAAAGTTCCGCTTCATGTTTCATGGCGCTACAATACCCGTGACGATTGCCAGCAAGCCTGCAACGGCCAGGTAAATACTGAAACCACGCAACGAATGTTGGCGGAAATAAACAAGGCAGAAATGAATGGCCAGCAGGCTTACCAGAAAACTGATGGCGAATGCGATCATCATCCGAATGGGCGCAACCTGTGTGTGGCCCATCTGCAGGATGTCCCGGACCTGGAAAATAATGGCCCCCGCAATGGCGGGGACGGCCATCAGGAATGCAAAACGAACAGCCGTTTCGCGTGATTGACCGGTCAGGATGCCGCCAGCGGTGGTCCATCCGGAACGGGAGGCCCCGGGTAAAAGCGCCACGATTTGCATAAGCCCTATAGTCAGGGCATCACGGAATCCGACCGGTTTGCCGGAAGGCCGGAATCGCCGATCACAGAGTTTGAATAACAAAGCGGTGGCGATCATGCTAAGGCCCACCGTGATACCGTTGCGGGTCATGGCCTCATTTTCGAGAAACGGCTTTAGCCAAGGCCCGGCCAGCACGACCGGTAGAGTGGCCGCGATCAACAGCCAGGGCAACCGGCGGTCATCAGAATGTTCCGGAATGTGAACCCTTAAATACCCGCTGATAATATTGCGCCACGTGCCTAGGAAATACAACAGGATGGCCACCAGGCTGCCAGCGTGCAG
>CAYYBV010000312.1:0-2323 GCA_964469675.1 uncultured Verrucomicrobiota bacterium | reverse complement strand
GGAACTGTTAAAGCCGCAGTACATATCCGGACATTTCAGCAGCCTTGAGCAGGGAATCATCTATCAACATCTGGTGCCTGACGCGCACTTATTTCAAGTATCGCCCATGGACCGCAACGGCTATTTTAGCTTGGGCACCGACGGCAGCTATTCGATTCCCATGGCAAAAGTGGCCAAAAAGAAAATCCTGGAAGTAAACCCTAATATGCCCCGGACATTTGGTGACGCATTGATTCACATCACCCAGGTGGATGCCATCATCGAGCATCAAAGTGATTTGATGGTTATCGCCAACAAGCCCGCGACCGCCGAGGATTTTAAAATCACCGAATATATCAAACCATACATCGCGGACCGATCATGCGTGCAGCTCGGCATCGGGAGCGTGCCCAATGCCGTCGGTGATTTTCTAAAGGAAAAAAATGATTTGGGCGTCCACACCGAACTGCTGTCGGACGCTTTAATGCATTTAATCCTGAATGGCAATGTCACAAATAAATACAAAAAAATCCGCCGTCATCACACCGTCTTTAATGTGGCAGTCATGTCGCGACCGGATCTATACCTGCCCATGAATGACAATCCGACAATGGAGTGTTATCCGGCATCGTTCGTCAACAACCCGGACGTCATCGCCCAGATTGACGACGTGGTGTCGATCAACTCATTTGTGGAAATTGATTTGCTCGGACAAGTTGCTTCCGAATCGATTAACTGGAAGCAGATCACCGGTACGGGCGGACAGGTGGATTACGTCCGCGGCGCCACCCGATCAAAAAATGGCAAAGCGTTTCTGGTTGGCCACTCGACAATTAAGGAAGGCAAATTTTCAAAAATCGTGCCGCGCCTTAACAATATCGTCACGACGCCGCGAACGGACGTTCAATATGTTGTCACGGAACATGGCATTGCCAACCTGTCCGGCATGAGTAACACCAATCGGGCCAAGGCGCTGATAAACATGGCCGCGCCACAGTTCAGAGACGAGCTGACCGAGGAGGCTAAAGCGATGCGTATCATCAGGTGATACCGCAGGGCGGGCGCATGCCGGATAGTCATACATGCAGGAATGGAAGGCGGCTTTCATCGCGAGGGTTTGATAAATGAAAAATTATTATGCATACAAACGCGCGGGAGCTAATCGCTACCGGGAAGTATACGGCCTTGACTTCGAGGACTTCGCAGCCGGCCTGATTTTCAATCATCGCCCCGGCGTTACCATGTCGCGACAGGACAATAAGGACGAAGCGCTGGACCCGCTAAACAGCGCCCAACTGCATTATGACTAGCACTATGCCGGCAAGACCGAATGGCGACGCTGCCTGGTGGCCAGCACCTTGACACTGCAGTGTGTCATAGGCAGCGCTTGGAAAACATTCGCAAAAAAGGACCGGATATTAAAATTTCACAGCATTGAACTGACCGCGCCGGTTTTTGATGGCGCCACCTTGTATGCCAAGTCAACAATCCTGGAAACTGACGAATACCCGGCCAACCCGGATTTGGGTAGATTGAAAATCGAAACACTTGGCAGCGACCAGACTGGCAAGACCGTTCTGAAAACGGTCTATGACATGCTTATTTATCGTAAGGGTAAATCCCCGGAAGACCTTAAGAACGTCGAAAAGCTGGAGCTTGTCACCGAGGCGCGTTTTCAATCACAACGTTGCATCGGCGACCATGAATACATGGAAGGCACCGGTATATATTTCGAAGATTTTAATCTGGGCGAGATTTATGAGCACCGGCCAGGCAAAACGGTCACGATCGAGGAGAATCTGCGACATTGCCTGCGGTCGCTGGAGTGGCATCCGGCATATACCGACTTCAACTATATCGAAAAATATTGTGGCGGCCGGCACAAACTTAACGAGATCTATTTGCTTGGCTTGGCGGCAACCGCCAGCACGCATACCTTTGGCCGCGTTGTGGCCAACTTGGCATGGAATGACGTCGTGCTGGCCGCGCCGGCATTCGCCGGCGACACGCTGTATTGCGAAAGCGAAATCGTCGCAAAACGGGAATCGAAATCAAGGCCAACCCAGGGTGTTTTAACAACTATAACCCGGGCATATAACCAGCAAGGCGCGGCGCTGCTTTCGTACAAACGCACTTTGCTGCTTTACAAAAAAGGGCTGGGGCCATATGAGGCAGCCGGATATTGACAACCCAACCATTTCGGCATGTCACTTTATGACCATCACTCAACAAATTACGTGAGAATCATAACCATGCCACAATGCCCAATTATCCGAAAAATTGCGCGCACCGCGCCAATATTCATGGGACTGGATTTCAGCACCCAGGGACTCAAAGCCACATT
>CAYYBV010000311.1:0-2325 GCA_964469675.1 uncultured Verrucomicrobiota bacterium | reverse complement strand
CCTTAAATTGACTCCCAAGGCATTGGGGTTTTGTTGTATATCATGCCGCAGCTTACATGGTCAAGTAATTTTTAAGCACCATCTTTGGTGAGCACTTCCGCCTCTGTTGCGCCTACGACTACCGTGTGCTCAAAATGGGCCGACGGACGCCGATCGCGCGTCACTACGGTCCAACCATCGGGCAGCACATTAACCGCCGCCGCCCCCATATTGACCATGGGTTCAATGGCCAAGGTCATACCGGCTAAAAGCTTTGGCCCCCTGCCGGGCGGACCGTAATTCGGAATCTGAGGCTCTTCATGCATCTGGCGGCCAATACCATGCCCCACGAAATCCCGCACCACGCTGAAGCCCGCCGCCACCGCCGTCTTTTCAATTGCGTGCGACACGTCCGATAACCGCCGCCCGGCATACGCCTGGGCGATGCCGGCCTGCAGCGACTGCTTGGTCACCTCAACCAGCCGGATAACATCCGGATCCGTCACGCCAACCATAACCGTCAAGGCAGTGTCGCCGTGAAACCCATCAACCTGCACTCCGACATCAATGCTGACAATATCACCCATGGCAATACGACGCGGCCCGGGAATGCCATGGACCACTTCTTCATTCACCGAAATACAAACGTTGCCCGGATACCCGCGGTATCCCAAAAACGCGCTTTTGACGCCCTGCCTGCGCATTAATTCGCCGGCCTCATCATCGAGCGCCTTGGTCGTCATCCCCGGGCTTACCCGTGCGGCCAGCGCCTCGCAAATCACCCGCGTACTCCGCCCGGCCACGCGCATTTTGACCAAATCATCAGAACTCTTGATCAGAATCATCGCAGACGCTTCATGATGTCCGCCACCGTCTCGGCGCGCGGACCGGACGCATCCACCCGCCGCAACAAACCGCGCTGCTCGTAGTAAGCGATCAATCCGGCCGTCTGCTGCTGAAATACATCAAGCCGTTTTAAAATAGTTGCCCGGCTATCGTCAGGGCGTTGCACCAGTTTGCCGCCACAACCATCACAAACGCCCGGCGTCTTGGGTGGGATATTACGCACATGAAAATTAGCGCCACACCGCGGGCAAATCAAGCGCCCGCCCAGGCGTTCGAGCGACACTTCGCGCGCGACATCCAGCAGGAAAACGTCGGTCAAGTTCGCCCCACGGCGGGCAAACTCGACATCCAAAAGGCGCGCCTGTTCCAGAGTCCGCGGAAAACCATCAAACATATAACGCGCCTCCGAAGTGCCCTGCGCGAGACGTTCCACAACAATTTGCAGAATGATCTCATCCGGCACGAGTGCGCCCCGGCGCATGAAATCCTCGGCGGCCCGGCCCTGCGCCGTGCCGCCCTTGATTGCTTCGCGCAACATATCGCCCGTGGAAACATGCAAAAACGACGTGGCAGAGCGAATGGCTTCGGCCATGGTGCCTTTGCCGGCACCCGGCGCACCCAATAAAATAATTGCCTGAATACTCATAGCACGATTAAAACGCTCAGCCGGCACGGCCATAAAAACGCAACGATGCACAAACTTACATTTATGTCAATCACCGCCTGCCGCGGAGCTTGCCCTTTTTGAGAAAGCCATCGTAGTGGCGCATGATCAGATGTGACTCCACCTGCCGCATCGTGTCAAGCATCACGCCGACAATGATCAGCAAACTGGTGCCGCCAAAAAAAGAAGCGACCAGCCACGGAATGCTGAATTGGCGCGCCATGATCGTCGGGATTACGGCAATGACGGTCAAAAACACCGCGCCCGCCAGCGTAATGCGCGTCATGGTTCGATCCAAAAATTCCGCCGTCGAGGTTCCCGGCCGGATACCGGGCACATAACCGCCAGCCTTTTTGAGATCGTCGGCGATCTGCACGGGGTTAAACACCGTGGCAACCCAAAAATAGGAAAAAAACAAAATCATGAGGCCGTAGAGCATCATGTAGAGCGTGCTATCCATGCGAAAAGCCACGGCCACGTGCTTGAAAAATTCGCCGGGCAGCATTTCAAAAATCTTTTGTGGAAAAATCAGTATGGCCTGCGCAAAAATAATCGGCATGACGCCCGAATAATTGATCCGCAACGGCATATAAGTGCTTTGTCCACCAAACACCTTGCGCCCAACCACACGCTTGGCATACTGGACGGGAATCTTGCGTTGGGCCTGGGTAACGGCAATGGTGGCGGCCACCACCAGGAACATCATCAACAGGAGCCCCACCAGATGAAAGGCCGAAAACTGGGCTTCGCCACCGCCCACCGGCCGGAACATGCGCAGCATGGCCTGGACAGCGCCCGGCAGACGACTGATAATATTGACCGTTATAATCAGCGAA
>CAYYBV010000310.1:0-2333 GCA_964469675.1 uncultured Verrucomicrobiota bacterium | reverse complement strand
TCCAGGACGGTACGACCGGTCAGATCCTGAAAAGCGTGCAAGACTGTCAAGCGCAGGCCAACGGTCGTTGCATCGTATCCGCCGGATGCGAAATCACGCCCGACACCTCGCAGGCAAACTTCCGCGCCTTCCGGGCGGCGGCGGACACAGGCGGATCGCTTCGGTTAAAAGAGGAAACACGATGACGCCGATGGCCTTGATTAACAAGGATCAGGTAAAACAGGGTCAACCTGCCGGAGAATTCATTTCCGAAGTGGCGCGCAAGGGCATGCGCAGCGCCATCATTGGCGCCTGTTTTAAGGTGTTGCCTATCTCCGTAATAACCAACGGGTTGCTGCTGATCTATCTGACGGTGCTGAAATTAGAAGGCACGACCATTCTGTGGCTTTTATCTTTGTCCAACGGTTTCATGGCGTTCACCCTGATCCCCATGGCGCATCTGGCGGATGTCTATGGTAAAATCAGGATTACCATGCTGGGGATTGCGCTATTCGGCACCGGGTTCGCTTTTATTATATTGGCTGCCTTGGTGCCTGCTTGGATGGTCGTCGGTGTGGTGAGTGTCGGCGTTGTGTTGTTGGGGATCGGTCAGGCGGGCCAAACGGCGCCATGGTATGCGCTCTTGGACCCGATTGTGCCATCTTTTTATCGCGGACGGTTTTTTGGCACACTGCGCGTCTCCTGGCAGGTGTGCGCGGTGATACTCTCCGGACTGATCTCCCTGATGTTGCCTCGCGAGACTTCATTGCCCTTGCTGACCGGGATATTAATTGTGCTTGGTTTGGCGCTTGTGCCCTGGGCTCTGTATGTTTTGCGGATCCCTGAATTGGATCAGGCGCATTATTCGTCTCGGAATTTGCCGCAGGATTTCATGACCATACTTCGCAGTCGCGGGTATCTTCCTTTTTGCGCCTATTTGTTCATCATTGCCATTTTTACCGGCGGGTGTTTGACCATATTCAGCCTGGTGGAAAAACAGATCTTGGGGATGGGCGACAGCAAGGTAATGCTTTTGGCCAACATTAGTATGTTTGGGTCGGTAATCGGCTATTATATCGGCGGAAAGGCGATTGACCGGTTCGGGACCAAGCCCGTTTTTTTAATTTGCCATTTCGGGTATGGCGCTTGCCTGTTTGCGTTTGTCATGCGTGACAGTCTTTTCCTTGCGCCCTTCGGCCTGCTGGTGTTAGTCCATATGGTCTTTGGTGGATTAGCGGCGTCGGGATCAATTGCTTTTTCAACAGAGATGCTGGCGGTGATCCCGGCGGTGCGCAAGTCGCTTTCGACTTCAATTTGCACGACGATGAATATTGGTGGTGCGGCGCTTTCGGGATTTTTGGCCGCCTGGGGAATCCAAGCGGGCATTTTTTCCAAATCATGGACGCTGGCCGGCGGATCGCAAAGCGCTTATGATGCGGTGTTAATTGTTTACGCGGTATTGATCATCTTGATGACCGTGACCTTGGGATTGATCCCGTCCGTGATGGGGCGCCCCGATTTGCGCAGTTCTCCGCCGATGGCTTAAAATGGCGGTCGCAGGGCCGGTTGTGCCCCTACAGGTAACATTTTAAATTATGAGGAGGGTATGATGAAGTTTGCCACGGACTGGAGAAAATTTTGTTTGGGACTCATTGGTTGGCTGTTGATGACATTGCTGGGCATGGGTATGGATTTTATCCAAACCAATCAGTATGCGCTGGCAAGCAATGAAACACTTTCCGCGGAATCCTGGGTTTTGGCCGGACGTATTACGCTGGCTGGCCGGGCGCAGGATGATTTGTTCCTGCTGGGGGCCGCCGAAACAATGAAGGCGGATACGACCAACGGCGTTGTCAGGCTAGCGGGCGAGTGCCGTAATGATGTATGGGCGATTGGTAATATCGTTGACCTCAGCGGGCAGGTCAACGATCACGCGCGCTTCCTGGCCAAGACGGTGACGGTCAGCGGATCCATTGCGCGCGGCGCACTGCTGATGGGGTCAGCCGTACATTTGACCAGGACATCGCAATTGGATGGCGACGCGTGGCTGATGGGCGAAAACCTGATTGTGGAAGGAGCCGTCCGGGGCTGCTTGACCATGCTTGGGCAGAATGCGACTCTGGCGGGCACGTTTGCCACCAATGTGCATGTGATTGCCCGGGACATCGTGGTCCTGCCGGGAACCAGGATTGCCGGCGACCTGGTCTATCGCTCGGTAAACGAATTGATTCTGGATAAAGGCGTCAAGTTGGATGGCCAGTTGATCCGCGAACCTATGCCGGTCTCCACCTCGGGAGGTTTTTTTGCGCCCTTGCAATCAGTGGTTGTTCAGCTTTGGCTTTTTGCCGCGGCGC
>CAYYBV010000309.1:0-2348 GCA_964469675.1 uncultured Verrucomicrobiota bacterium | reverse complement strand
GTAAAACCGGCCAGTAGACCGGCGTCGATGAGCAGGTAGCCGCTGGCGCGGTTGAATCTACCGCGTAGGAAGCGCGTGCCCACCGCCAGCGTCCAGCTCCAATGGCGCGCCAGGTGGTAAAGCGCCAGCACCCCGGCCGCCACGCCCAGCCATTGGTGCAACGCCAGGCCGGTCAGATCCAGAAAAAAGGTGAGCAGAAACGCGCCGAACAGCGCGGCGTCGATCCACCAGTTGTGTTTTTGAGTATTGCCGTTCATGATAAGGCCTCCATAAAAAAGATGTGAGAAATTGAAATCATGGAAGCCATCTTACCGGGCAGTTGTTAAGAACGGGTTTAGGGCGCGTATATAAGCGGTATAAGCCAGGTGGTTTCCTGGCGGCGTGGATTTTGGCCGGTTTCACCCAGACCGGCCGCAACCTTCCGGCCGGTCCAATTAACCCTTCCCAATCGCATAAAAACATGGACCCCGCGGGTCAAACCGCGAGGTCCATGATGTTTTCGTGCAAATCGTCCGGCTAATTCGCGTTCAGCGCAGATTCGCGCTCGCTGACTTTCTCCAGCCAACCTTCGTCGGTCAAATTCAGGCGCAGCGGGGTCAGCGACACAAAATTATGGTCCAATGCCCAGCGGTCGCTGCCGGCTTCCGGTTCGGTCAACGGCACGGCAGTCAGCCAGAAGTGTTTGCGCCCCATCGGGTCCTGTCCTTCGACCACTTTGCCGTTGTAGGCGCGCACCGACTGGTGCGTCCAGCGGATGCCGCGGGGATCGCTGGGCAAGTTGACGTTCACAAGCTTTGGGGACTGCGCTTGCATCAACATGCGCAGCACCTCAGCGATGTAAGGCTTCTGCTTCTCATAAGCTGGCTCGCCGCCGTTGAGGGCCTGGCTGAAGGCAATGGCCCGCACGCCCAGCAGCACAGCCTGCTTGGCAGCCGCCACCGTGCCCGAATGCCAGACATCGTTGCCCAGGTTGAGGCCGATATTGATGCCCGAAAGCACCAGGTCGGCGCCGCCCAGGTGATGCAAACCCATGGCCACGCAGTCAGCCGGGGTACCGTTCACCCGGTAGGCCTCGAAACCGGTGATCATTTTGACCTTGTGAACCTGCAGCGGGCGCATGATGGTGATGGCATGCCCGACCGCGGATTGCTCATAATCGGGCGCGAAGATGACCACTTCGCCAAATTCCGCGGCGACCTCGGCCAGGGCGCGCAGCCCGGGGCTAAAGATGCCGTCATCATTGCTAATCAAGATTCGCATAATTTCCTTCTATCAATCGCCACCCGGTCACATCACCGGGTAGCCGTTATTGTGAATAAAATCCTCGACTTCCGCCACGGCCGGAACCATAAAGTGGCGCGTCAGGTCCAGTTCGCCGCAGCGCAGCACAAACAGGTAATACCCCACGTCCATGCGCAGGACAGAGGCTTTGTGCGTGATGCTTTCAACCTGCCAGCCCTGGTCAATGGCCGAGAGCAGCGTGCGGTAGGCTGCGTTGATGCCTTGCCCCGGGTGTGCCGGCTGTTGGAGGTAATCCCATGGATTGTTGAAAAAAAGCCATTTCTTCAAGCATCGCTGGCCTTGCTCCTTTGATTTAGCATACAACCGGCAGGTCAAGGCTTGAATAACGGCTCTTTAACAGTTTGTAAAGGTTTAGGGAAGTTCAAACGGAGCGAGAAAGGTTTTTCTTTCTCTTTTTCTTCTCCGTTTTTCGTGTGCTTCGTACCCTGACGGGTATGATTTTTTCCGTGGTTTCGATCTTCCTAATCCTGCTTCAACAGCCTCGAAGAATTACCCAGGATGCCCAGGTCCGGCAGTGACTGGAACGCTGCCGCCAGGATGGGCGGCAAAATGCCCAGTGCGGCCAGGGTGAGCCCCACCACGTTGTACAGGATGGTAAACGCCAGGTTGGCGCGCACCACCCGCAGGGTGCGCTGCGCGATGCGGAAGACGCGCGGCAGCAGGCTCCAGTCGTCGCGCATCAGCGCCATATGGGCCGCCTCGATGGCCACGTCGCTGCCGCGCTCACCCATGGCAATGCCCACATCCGCCTGCGCCAGGGCCGGCGCGTCATTGACGCCGTCGCCCATCATCGCCACAATCCGCCCCGCGGACTGGTATTCCCGGACGATGCGAATCTTATCCTCGGGCAGCAAATTGGCGCGGTAAGCAATGCCCAACTGCCCGGCCACAGACTGCGCCGTGCGCTGGTTGTCGCCGGTCAACAGCTCAATATGTTTCACGCCCAACTGCCGCAAGTCGGCCAGCGCGGCGGGCACCTCCGGGCGCAGCGCGTCGGCCGCTGCCAGCACCCCGGCCAGTTCGCCGCCCGCGCGCACAAAGAGCAA
>CAYYBV010000308.1:0-2365 GCA_964469675.1 uncultured Verrucomicrobiota bacterium | reverse complement strand
CAGGTTGACGTCCACGGCTTCCAGTTCTCTTTTGACGGCCTCCAGTTTGTGAGGCTGTATGATGGCGATGACTAATTTCATGGTGTTGTCCTCCTATTCAATCACGGTGTAAGCGGCTTCGCTCTGTTGGGTCAGATCCAGGCCGATGATTTCATGCTTCTCTTCGACTCTCATGCCGATGGCGGCATCCACGATCTTGAAGAGGATGAAGGTCATGACGACGGCAAAGACTATGGCCACGACAACCAGCAGGCTTTGCACGGCGAGCTGATGAGCATTGCCGAAAAGCAGGCCGTCCGCCCCGCCGGGGTTAATGGCTTTTTGCGCGAAGATGCCGGTGGCAAAGGTTCCGAACGTGCCGCCCACGCCGTGGACGCCGAACGCGTCAAGCGAATCGTCATAGCCGATCTTGCTTTTGATCACGGCGACCGCCGCGTAGCAGATCATGGCGACTAGGATGCCGATCAACATCGCATGCATCGGGGAGACAAAACCGCAGGCCGGGGTGACGGCGACAAGGCCTGCCACCGCACCGGTGACCACACCGAGAATGGTCGGCGTGCCGTTGTGCCGCCATTCCATCAGGGCCCAGGTAAAACCGGCGGCCGCCGTGGCCATGTGGGTGGCGACCATGGCGTTCCCCGCCAGGCCGTCAGCCGCAAGCGCGCTGCCCGCGTTAAATCCGAACCAGCCAAACCATAGAAGCGCACCTCCCAGAACCGTAAACGGCAGATTGTGGGGACGGATCGGTTTATGGTTGTATCCGATGCGTTTGCCCAAAAGAATGGCCAAAACCAGCGCCGAAATGCCGGAGCTCACATGCACGACGATGCCGCCCGCAAAATCGAGCGCGCCCAAACCGCGCAGCCATCCGCCCGGGTTCCACACCCAGTGCGCCAGCGGATCATAGACAAACGTTGCCCATAAAACGGTAAAGAGCAGGAAAGCGGAAAACTTCACGCGTTCCGCATACGCCCCAATGATCAAGGCCGGTGTGATGATGGCAAACATCGCCTGAAAGATCATAAAAACCGAGTGGGGAATGGTTTTAGAATAATCCGGGTTCGGCAACGCGCCCACGCCGGAAAGCCCGATCCAGTCCAGGTTGCCGATGATGCCGTGGAAGGAAGGACCGAAGGCCAGCGAATAGCCGAACAGCATCCATTGCAGAGAAATGACGCACACGATGATAAAGCACTGCATCAAAATGGACAGAACGTTTTTGCGCCGGACAAGACCTCCGTAAAAAAATGCCAGGCCCGGAATGGTCATTAAAAGAACCAGGGCGCTAGCGGTTAACACCCACGCTGTATCTCCGGAATTCATGATGGACACCTCCTTTAAAAATTTTCTTTGCGATTTTGCATAGCGCAAGGAGAGTGCCATATTTTCTAATCCTTTTTTGTTATAGATATCATTGATCATTTATCGAATAAGTGCTTGTTCAATTTGGGACAATATTGTTTCATTTTCTAAAACGAAAAACTAAAATGTGGGCTAAACGGTTTGCCGGGTAAGAAATGGAAAATTCTCCGTGACAGATTTCAAAACATCTTCCATCCACATGGAAGTGTTGTGCTTTTCAAGCTGCTTTCTTGCCCCGCTGCAAAGACCGACAAATTTTACCAAAGCCTGATGCAAGATGGGTAAAGGTTCAAAAATGTTCAGTCGATCAACGGTAAAAGAGCGGAAGGGAAAAAGCGTAAAGGCAATCTTAGCGCCGATGGCACAAATATTGAAAAACCATATACAGCAGAAGGTTGAAACATGGCGGTTCAATGGCGGAGCAATTGACCGAAACAAGGCAATGTTTCCGCAAGGCATTGTTATTGCTTTGTTTTTTGAACAGGAGCGCCATTTGGGAAATCGGCGGACCATTTCATAAAACCGGTTGGCGGCGAACAAATTTGTTCTATCGAACACGAAGAAGAGGAAGCAGAGTGTTATGACCCCTTATGCGCGAGTCAGCACCGGCATCAACGGCCTGGATAAAATTCTCAATTACCTGCAGATGGGCGACAATGTCGTCCTGCAGGTTGACGATATCGAGGATTACAAAAAATTCGTGGATCCCTATGTTCAGGAAGCCCTTGCCCGGAATCAGCGTCTGGTCTATATGCGTTTTGCCAACCACCCTGCCCTGCTGGAGGCGGGTACCGGAATCAAAATCTATCAACTCAACGCCAATTCCGGATTTGAATCCTTTTCCACCGAGGTCCACAACATCATCCGCGATGAGGGCCGCGACGTGTTTTACGTTTTTGACTGCCTGTCCGATCTGCTTTTGGCCTGGGCGACGGACCTGATGATCGGCAACTTCTTCGTCATCACCTGCCCCTACCTGTTTGAGCTCAATACAGTCGCG
>CAYYBV010000307.1:0-2373 GCA_964469675.1 uncultured Verrucomicrobiota bacterium | reverse complement strand
GACCTTGGCAACGGTTTGCCTCGTCCTGCTGGGGCGGCGCCTAAGCATGCAGAGCGAATTGAATTTGACGGCCTCGCTGGGCTGGGCGGCGGCCCACCAGCTCAAGCGGTTGCTTTACCGTACGATTGTTTTCACGATGATCGCGGAGGGCGTGGGCGCCCTGATCCTCATAGCCCGCTTGACCTTGGGACACGGTGTCCCAGCCGGGCGCGCTTTTTACCAAGGCGTGTTTCATGCCGTTTGCGCCTTCTGCAACGCTGGTCTTTCGCTGTTTCCCGACAACCTCATCGCGGTCCGTGACGATAAGATTTTCATATTGACCATTGCGGTGCTGGTAGTCATGGGCGGACTGGGCTTTTTGGTGATCAACGAGTTTGCGGTCTTTAAATTCTGGCGCGAGAATCGGCTCACGCGCGGGCGCCTATCGTTGCATGCGCGCAGCGTAGTGGTGGCCAGCGCGGTTCTGATTATAGGCGGCTGGCTGGTCTTTGCCCTGCTGGAATGGAATAATACCCTCTCGCCCCTGCCAGTTGCCGACAAGCTGAGTTGCGCGTTGTTCCAGTCTGTGACCTCCCGCACGGCGGGATTTAATGTCGTGGATATGGCGCAGACCCATGCGGCCACGCGTTTTGTTGCCATGCTTTTGATGTTTATCGGGGGATCCCCGGGGTCTGCCGCCGGCGGCATCAAAACTACGACAGTTATGGTGCTGCTGTACACGATGCTGGCGATTATCCGTGGCCAACGGGAAACGGTTTTCATGCGCCGGACGATTTCGGTGCGCGTGGTGGAAGAGGCCTTGTCCGTGTTTTTACTGGGTGTTGTCGTGGTCTGCGGGCTTTATGGCCTGTTACTGGTTAGCGAGGAAACCGCCTTGCTGACGGCGCAGTTCACCTCGGAAGCATTGTTATTTGAAACCATTTCCGCTTTTGGTACGGTGGGGTTGTCAACCGGTATCTTGCCAAGTTTGACCGTTGTTGGCAGACTGCTCCTTATTTTAGGGATGTTTATTGGCCGGGTTGGCCCACTAACCATGGTGCTGATGGTGGGGTTGAAGGAAAGCCGGCAACTCGTGCGGTTTCCAGAAGATAATGTAATCATCGGGTAGAGTGGGGGGCGCGGACGGGCATCGGATGACGGACGATAGCCCGGAGTGATGAGGTGTAGAATAGAGGAAAGAGGGGCACTATGCGCAGAATCGGGATTATCGGCGGCGGACGGTTTGGTTCCAGTTTGGCCCAGGCGCTTGCGGAGCGCGGGGTGGAAGTGCTTTTACTGGATCGTGACCGCGGTGTGGTGGATCACATGGCCGGTATTGTGGCCAAGGCCATGGAGGGAGATGCCACCGAGGAAGGCACTCTGGAAGCGGCCGGGTTCCGTGATTGTGATATGGCCGTTGTGGCGGTCAGTGCCGACATGGAATGCAGCATTATGGCAACCCTGGCGCTGAAGGAAATGAAAATCCCAGTGATTATTGCCAAGGCGGCCAGTGACATGCAAGGCAAGGTGCTTAACCGTGTGGGCGCGGACCGTATTGTCTATCCGGATAAAGACATGGCCGCGCGTCTGGCGCGCACACTTGTGGCGCCCTCGGTATTGGACTATGTTGAAGTTGCGGAAGGCGTCAGCATCCTGGAAATCCAGGCGCCGTTGCAAGTAGTCAGCAAGACCTTGGCGGAATCCAAAATACGCAAGAACTATGGTGTTACCGTGCTGGCTTTGCGGCGCGCCAAACAGCCGGATGGTACCCAGGATACAATCGTCATTTCCAGTGCCGATGAGGTTATGGAGTTGGGCGACGCCAGGGTGATTTTCGGAACAGGCGAGAGATTTCGCAAACTCGAAAAAGAATTGCGCGAAAACGCGATATAAAAAATTTAACCTGCGAGGTGCTTCGTGCGTTGCTTTTTAAAACATCAATGCGGCTGGTTGGTTTGCCTGGCGCTTGGGACGTTGCTGATGCTGGGCTTGTGTGCCTGTGACAGCGACGGTTGGGATCATACACCGCCGGCGGGGATGGGCAGTATAATTGTGGATAATCGCACGTCCGATGGTGTCAATGTGTACCTGGACGGATATTACACCAACCACGTTGCGAGTTTTGACTATGAAGTGTACGATCTGTGGCCCGGCATCCATCGCGTGGTGCTGGACCAATCCCATGGCAGTCGCAATTGGTGGGGCGATGTGGACGTGCTTGCCGGCAAGCTCACAGTGCTTGCCGTCAGTACAGATGTTTACAGCTCGGACTACGACGTGCGGATTTACTTCGATTGATTCCGGTTGGAAGTTGGCCCCCGGGCGGACGGCATTGTTTTACCGGTTGGATGCGGTCTGGCGCCGACGTTATTCTTTATTCCTTAATTTTGCACG
>CAYYBV010000306.1:0-2384 GCA_964469675.1 uncultured Verrucomicrobiota bacterium | reverse complement strand
GCTTTCAATCGACGCCCGATCCTTAAGTTGGGATCGAAGGGTGTCGATGTCCTTGGGGAGCAGGTAGATGGCGCCCAGGAGGAAGAAAAAGCACAGGATCCAGGCGGTGACACAGATCACAAGGATGGAATTTTCGAGGGATGAGTTCATCGCGATGATCCCGGCCAGGGTTGGCGCAATTGCCGACCCGCCCTGCTCAATGAAATATTGAACTGAATTGGCGGTTGAGCGCACTTCCGGCAGGGTGATGTCATACACCGTGGAGAGAACATTCGGCGACGCAAACGGGATGAAGAGAGTGGTCATTGACATCAAGATCATGAATAATACCTTGTTGTCATATGGAATTTTGATCGATATGAACAACAAAACGGCGCCGGTGATCACACCCACAGCTGAAACAATCAGCCGGCCGCGCTTGGTTTTGGCAAACAACTTATCACCGAGAATGCCACCCAACGGGTAACCAGCCGCCAAAAGGATGATTGCAACAACCATCGTGATCATGACTTCGTTGCCGGAGAACCCCCGCTCGGTTTCAAGGTACCGGAAAAACCAGAAGGTGATCACCTGCCACGGGAAAACACCAATGAATCCCTGCATGAAAAGCATAATCAGGCTCTTCTTTTTGAACAGATCGCGGGCAATTTTCCACTCGAACCGGTATTTGCCGGTCTGTTCGATGTTCTCAAGCTCAGGTTCCGAGGTGCCGCGTGCCGGCTCCTTGACGCCGAAGAAAATGACAAAGGCCATCAATATGCCCAGCGATCCGGTGATGTAAAAGATGGAGCGCCAGCCAATGGCCCCGCCTAGCAACAAGGCCATGACCATGCCGATCATATAACCGAGCGGCATGGCAATTTGCAGGATGCCATACACCTTGCCGCGATTTTTGGGCGGGAAATAATCGCCGATGAGCGAGTACAACCCCGGATAACTGGAATCATCGATACCCGTGCTGGACCGGGTGACCATGAATGTCGGGTATGTAGGCGCGATCGCGCTCAACCAGGTGGTGGCACCCCAGATAAAGGATGCCAGCGATAACAGCTTGGCGCGCGAAAACCGGTCGCAAAGATATCCCCACAGTGGGTAAAATATCGCGCCGACGATGATCGCTCCGGAGGATAGCAACCCCATCTGGGTCTCGTTAATCCCGAATTCATCCATGATCGGCGTCGTCAATGGCCCGACCAGCAGTTTATCCGCTTGATGTAACAGCATAAAGAAAAAGAAAACTCCAACCACGAACCAGCGATATTTGCCTGTCTTCATAGAAGCTCCGATTTGTTTCAAGGATTGGAATAAGAACCAGTATATCCAAAAAGGAGAACTTGTAAATCCAACAAGACCTATGGATTGCTTAGACTTGCTTTACAATGCCATTTGCGGTAAAAATGTTCTATGAATTGGCCGGCCCGTCCCCCATCCATCCAAACCAACCTGGATCAATTGCTCAACCGCTGGACAAGCGATCCGGACATTCAGGAAAATGTTGTCCATTGGGAGATTAAGCCGCCCAGGGAAGCGCAGGTCTATCCGGTTCCGTCGGAAATTTCACCTACCCTCGCTGAGGCCCTGCGAACCCTTGGCTATTCCGGTCTTTATCAGCATCAACTTAAGGCATATGCACAGGCCAGCGCCGGAAGGTGCGCGGTCATTGCTACCAGCACGGCTTCAGGAAAAACGCTGTGTTATAACCTGCCGGTGTTTGACGCGCTGCTTCGTGATCCTGCCGCCACGGCGATTTATATCTTCCCAACCAAGGCGCTCGCCCACGATCAACAGGAAACGCTGACCCAACTGAGCGAACAGGCTGGCGGCCAGGTCACCGTGGGCGCTTATGACGGCGACACGCCAGGAAACCACCGCGGTTTCATTCGCACGAACGCGCGAATCCTGCTCACCAATCCGGACATGGTACATATGGGCATCCTGCCCCAGCACACTGCCTGGGCGGATTTTTTTCGCAACCTGCGCTTTGTCGTTTTGGATGAATTGCACGTCTACCGGGGTGTGTTCGGATCGCACGTGGCCAATGTGCTGCGGCGGCTGAAACGGATTACCAGCCATTACGGCGCTTATCCCCAGTTTATATTGACCTCAGCCACCATTTCTAATCCGCGCGAATTGGCGGAAAAGCTGGTCGAGCAGAAATGTGAGTTGATCGACGAGGATACCTCCCCGGGCGGCCGGCGGAATTTTATTCTCTATAACCCACCTATCGTCGATCCCGAACTTGGGCTGCGGCGCTCGGCGTCCTCCGAAAGCGTCCGATTAGCCGGCGACTTGCTGGCCTATCACGTTCAAACGATTTTGTTTGCCCGTGCCCGGCGGTCGGTTGAAATGATTCTAAGAGCCTTGCATGACCGCTATCCCGCGGA
>CAYYBV010000305.1:0-2400 GCA_964469675.1 uncultured Verrucomicrobiota bacterium | reverse complement strand
AAAACTGTCAGAGTAACGGGCGACCCGGTTCAACCACCTGTCAGCCCGCCGGAACCGCCTGCCGGTCCTCCGGAAGATCCAATTGGCACAGCTGCCCAAACCCCTGAGCAGCCAAAACCATCTCTGATCGATCAGCTCGCCACCCGCAAGGGTATAACCGTACTCGGCGTTGCCTTGGGCTTATTATTGGTACTGGCGGTTGTGTTTGCTGTTTTGTATTTTACAAACCAGAAACCCTCAAAATCGGACTTCCCGCCAATCACCTCCTTTACCCCTCCCCCTTCATTAGATGAATTGGCAGAAAAATATCCAAAATATGCCGAGCTCTTGAAGGATCCTGTGCTGGGCTCCACATACAAGGACTTCTTGATCGAATATGAGACCACCGGGGTGGATGGCGCCATCGAGCTGGCGAGAAAACGCGGCATGTTCAACAAAAAAGGCGAGCTGATGGTAACGCTGGTCTTTAATTCCCCCGTTTCTCAAGCCGCCCAGGACCAGTTGCTGGCAGAAGGAATCGTCATCAATACCGTCGCTGGTTCACAAATGGACATTGGCATCCCCCTGGACCTAATCAAATCCCAACTTGAGTCAGAAGACCCTGGCGCCATTTTTAAAGACCTGACCGAACTGCACGACATCAAACAGGTACGGTTCCCTATGATTCTCACCCCAAAGGAAGGTGCGGCAAACCCTTTTTTATCACCACGTGCCCAAATGCAGCTTGAATCGCTGCCCGGCATGAACGCCCCAGCCTGGCATCAGTCGGGTTTTAAAGGCGAAGGGATGCGCGTTGGCGTGCTCGATTTCGGGTTTGACGGCTACCGCCAGGAACTAGGCAAAGAACTCCCGCCGGAAGACCGATTCACGGTTCAGTCCTTTATTGCCGGCACCGCTGCCGACGAGAGTGGAACGGTGCACGGCACCGCAGTATCCGAGATTATTCATGCCATCGCGCCTGAGGCGTATATTGTTAGCGCCGCTTACCAGACCGATACCGAGTTTTTTGCCGCGGTAGATTGGCTGGTCAGCCAAAACGTGAGCATCATCAACCACTCGGGCGGCGGTGAATTTGGCCCCCGAGATGGCACAGGTGATGATGCGGATGCCATCACCAACCTGATGAACAACAATATCCTGTGGGTTAACTCCTCGGGGAATTCGGCCGACGTTCATTGGCGCGGTGAGTTTTACGATAGCAATAACGATGGCGTCCACGAGTTTGATAATGATGGAATTATCGGACTGGGATTCATTCCTTTCAACAGAACCAGAATCCTCATCCAATGGGACGACTGGGATACCGGTCTGGAAGATCTTAACGCCATCATTCTCGATAGCAAAGGCGAAGTTGTCATGTCGTCCAAAGAAATTCAGGACGGCACAATCCCACCTCTTGAAGGCTTCATCTATCAATTTCCCGATGAAGGACCTTATTTTTTGGTGATCGGCGCAGCAAAATTGACCCGGCCGGTCATGATCGATGTTTTCTTCCATAGTGCCGTAATGGATCCTTCACTGGCCGTTCCAGTAACCTCCCTGCTTTCGCCGGCCGATACCGAAGCCGCGCTGACGGTAGGAGCGGTCAACTGGAAGACCAACGAATTGACTGTGTATAGCTCGCAAGGACCCACCACGGATGGTCGACTTAAACCCGATCTCACCGGACCCAGCGAAACCTACAGCCCTGCGTATCAGGAAGATTTTACCGGCACCTCCAACTCCTCCCCGCAAGTGGCAGGGGCTGCCACCTTGATTCGCCAGGCGTATCCAAATCTGACCGCCTATGAAATCAAAGAATACCTGATTCAGAATGCCCGCGACGCCGGCCCTCCAGGCCCCGACCCCGCCTATGGCGCCGGGCTGTTGTGGATGGGTGACCCGCCTGTCGCTGGAGATCCTACACCTGAACCGGATGTAACCTTCGCAACCCCCGAACCCATTTATATTACCCCGGCACCGGTTGACGAGCCGCCTGTAACAGCCGGCGGAGAAAAGTCGAACCTGATCACGGTACTGCTCGTTTCACTTTGTTGTGTCACGATCTTGATTGTTTTGGGTGCAGTGTTGCTGGTATTAGCGCTTTCACGGCGCAAAAAAGGCACCCCTCCGGCAGCCTATCGCCAGGGACCGCCTCCCCCGCCCGCGCCGTATCGCCCGGCTCCTCCTGCGACTCCGGCTGCCTATCGACCGGCTCCGCCACCACCGCCGGCATCCCCGCCAGCTTACCGGCCGCCTGCTCCACAGCCGCCTCCACCGCCCGCAGCGCCACAGGCAACAACACAATGCAAATTCTGTAATGCGCCGCTGCGGCCAGGGGCAACCTTCTGCCCGCAGTGCGGACAAAAACAGTAAATAGATATTCGTTAAAAGAAAAATGGCTGGGCAGTGAAGTTGCCC
>CAYYBV010000304.1:0-2402 GCA_964469675.1 uncultured Verrucomicrobiota bacterium | reverse complement strand
AAGTGTCCCGGAAAGTGGGCGCCGGCTGACGCAACGCGATTTAAGCGCAAGCACTGGACGGTCTTCAAGTCTGCCGCCATCAGGGATGATGATTCGGATAAACCGTCCGATCACGCCGGCCGCGGCCATACGCGCCGCTTCATCCCCAACCCAAGAATACTTCCGTTGGGCGCAATGTTGTTATGGCCAGACCAACCATGGCATGTTACATTACCAATCAAGTCCATGAGCAATATACGGGGACGGAATGGATTATACCCAAATTCCATCAGACGCAAACAATGACGCGCGTTTAAACGCCAACGCCATCACACCGGCCCAGACATTATGCCTGGCCAAAGGATTTTCGCGTATTTTTTGGGGCGTGTTTATCATGGTCGGCTTGTTCCTGAGCCAGGCCGGACTGGAAATCTTTCATGGCATTCGGATCCCCGCCTATGTTTTGGGCGCGGGACTAATCGGCTGGGGATTATGGCTTTTGCAGTCGGCCGGACCCGCCACACCAAGCTGGCAGCGGCGGACCCGGCTGGCGCTGGGCTTGGTTTTTCTGATCATATACTTCGCGCCGTTTATCGCCTGGTGGCAGGCCCGGCCCTACGAGAATTTATTCCTGGTCAACGTGCTTGGCCTGCTCCTGACCGGCATGGGCATCATCCTGCTGGTAAATCTGCTGGCCGCTGAAACATTCGGCCTGTTTGCGGAGCGGGGCAGCCGGGTCGAATCCCAGGTTTTCGCGGCAGGCGTTGTGATTCTGATGATCGCGCCTTTTCTGATCGGCCTGCTGTTTGCGCTGGTGGCATCCATGCGCTATGCAACCATGTTCGCCGAGGAAATCTGGCTGGTGATTGACCGTGTCCCCGTCTGGCTTTACGTGGCAACCACCTTGCCGTGTTCCCTGACCATGGTCGCCGCGTGGAAAGCCAAGGCAACCTGCTACAAACACCTGTGGAACAGCGGGGCAGGGCCCGATGACAGACAACAGACGCCGGATGACAGACCGGAGAAGAAGGACGGCGAGTAAAAACCAACACCCGTTAATTTCCGCGTTAGCGATATATCGGGCGTAGCGCGGCGCGAAGCCCAATGCAACCGTGTGTCGAATTCGGTTTCCCCGACGCTTTGGTCGGGGATTCAGGAAAGCAAGGTAAGTTTGGGCTGGATGTGGGTGCGCTACGCGAAGCATTGGCCTCGTGTCCATGCGAGTGGAGCAAACCCACAGACAGCCCAAAATCGCCGCCGCATTTCCTGAACCGAATTCGACACACTGCCGGACAAGACCAGCATAAAGAAAGAAAAAAAACGGAAAGCCATGAGAAGCATTATCCTCCAGGCATGGACACTGGCGACAAACACGGTGCTGGACATTATCCGGCAACCGGTGATCCTGCTGTTGACCACCACCTGTGTCATCCTGATCGGGCTGCTGCCCGCGACCGCGGTGTTTGCCTTCGGCGAAGAGACGCGCCTGGTTCGCGACGGGGCCCTGGCACTGCACCTGGTCTTTGGCCTGCTGGTGGCCGGCGCCGCGGCCGCCGCCACGATTTACAGTGAAATCAAGCGGGGCACCGCCGCCACGGTCCTGTGCAAGCCGGTTTCGCGCAGCCTGTATTTTATATCCACTTACCTGGGCGTGCTGATCGTACTCCTGCTGTTTAACGCCACCGTCCTGTTGTCCGGATTGTTGAGCGTGCGCATGGTCCTGCCCCACATGCAATTCGACGGCCGGATTGGGGTGATCTTGCTGGCGGCCGTGTTGATCGCATTCGGTTACGCGACAATCGCCAATTTTAAATTGCGGCGCCAGTTTGTCTCGCAGGCATTCATGGGGTTGTTGCCATGCCTGGCGGCAGCGTTCATCGCGACTGCCTGGATTGCGCCCGATGGCCAGATAGTCAGATTCGGCAGCCTGATGGAGTGGCGGATGGTCCCGGCCAGCATCCTGGTCAGCCTGGCCGTTTGTGTTTTGGCCGCCCTGGCCTTCAGCCTCTCCACGCGCCTGCCACCGGTTCTCAGCACATCCGCCTGCACGGCCCTGTTTTTTCTGGGACTGGTATCGGATTATCTGTTCCGCACCGCCGCGGCGACATCCTGGTGGGCCTGGACAATCTACGGCATATTGCCGAACTGGCAGAATTTTTGGATCGTTGACGCACTGGCCGGCGAAGGCAATATCCCGTGGGTCTACATAATCGCAACCGCCGGCTATGCGGGGCTATACACCATCGCCGTGCTTGCCCTGGGGCTGTTGTCGTTCCGGCGCGTGGAAATATTATGAAGCCGTTGCAAAAGTTGTCAGGATTCCGAAGTCAGAATCCAGGATTAAAACTTAATATTTTCTCACTGGCGTCCCATAGGGATACTGAGGACTGTAGACTTTGGGCTGTAGGCTAAAGGCTCAAACA
>CAYYBV010000303.1:0-2415 GCA_964469675.1 uncultured Verrucomicrobiota bacterium | reverse complement strand
TCGCGGACTTTTTCCAACATCAGGCTGGGAAAATCCCCGGTGGCCAGCCAGCGTCCAATGATCGCCGCCGCCCGGGAGCGGGTAGCCGAATTGTTTTCCCGGCATTCGGACTGCTTCAGGCCGCCTTCACTGAGCACAGCACTATCCTTAAGCCGGCGAATTGCGGGAGAGCGCATTGCTTTAAATTCTTTCCGGCGTCTCGATGCCCAAAAGGTTCAGCCCCTGGCGCAGCACCCGCGCCACCAGGCCACACAGCCGGACGCGGCTTTCACGGACGCCCTCGGACGCCTTCAGAAACGGGACATTCTGATAGAAGCTGTTGTAAAGCCCGGCAAGCTCGTAGAGATAATCAGCCAGCGCGCTGGGCCGGGCCTGACGTGCCGCCAGCGGCACTATTTCCGCGAAACGCGCTAAATGCAGGGCCAGGCGCCGCTCCACGTGCTCCTGCAACGCCAGCGGGAATAAGGCAAGATCATGCCCTGGAAACTGGGACCGGTATTTGTCCTCGACGCTCCGTATGCGCGCATAGGCATACTGAAGGTAAGGCGCCGAATTGCCGTTAAGCGCCAAGGCCTTATCCCAGCTGAACGTCACCAGGCTCTGCGGGTTCTGGCTGAGGTCGGCGTATTTCACCGCACCGATACCCACCGCCCTGGCCACCTCCTTTTGCTGCTCCGGCGGCATTTCCGGGCTGGTTTCGCGAACGACCGCCAGCGCCCGGCTCTCGGCCTCGTCCAGCAGTTTTTCAAGCTTGATGACGTTGCCCTGACGCGTGGAAAAAGTGCCCTCCGGCAAGCGCATCAGCCCAAACCATACGTGTTCCAGACGCGTCGGGACCCCCAGGCGTTTACTGATGGCAAAAATCTGGGCAAAATGAAGCTGCTGACGCTCGTCGGTCACATAGACCACCAGCTCCGGCTGGAACTCATCGGCCCGGCTTAAAATCGTAGCGATGTCCGTCGCGGCATAATTGTAGGCCCCGTCACTTTTGCGCACAATGCAGACAGGCAGTTTTTCCGCTTCCAGGAATACCACCAGGGCGCCTTCACTTTCCCTGGCCAGTCCCTGTTGTTCAAGCCGGGCAATCGTGGCCGGCAGGCGGTCATGGTAAAAACTTTCGCCGCGCGTCAGGTCGAAGCTCACCCCCAGCCGCCGGTACATATGCGCAAACTCGGCAAGCGAAAGGTCCACGAACTGTTTCCACAGCGCAATATTTTCCTGGTCGCCCGCCTGCAACTTGACCAGTTCCTGCCGGCACTGGTTTTTCCATTCCGCGCTGGCCACAGACTGCTCATAACTCAAAACATAGATGCGCTCCAACTCCTCAACGGGTGTTTCGCGCAATTTCTGGTGGTCAACGAAATGACGATAACCCATTATCAGGATGCCAAACTGCGTGCCCCAGTCGCCAAGATGGTTGTCGGCGATGACGCGATAGCCCAGGAAACGATAGAATCGGTCTAACGCGTTGCCGAGCACGGTGGAACGGATATGCCCGATATGCATCGGCTTGGCCACGTTCGGGCTGGAATAATCCAGGACGACCGTGCGGCCCACGCCGGGTGATGCCACCCCCAGGCGCGCGTCACGCGCCATCGCTTCCAGCCGGGCGGCAAGCCAATCATCACGCAGCCGAATATTTATGAACCCCGGCCCGGCCAGGTCCATGGCGGCTACCGCCGCATGCCAGGGCTTTTGATTCACCACCGCCTGGGCAATGGCGCGTGGCGGTTTTTTCATTTGCTTGGCCAGGGCCATGGCTGCATTGCATTGGTAATCGCCAAAGCCCGCGTCCGTGGCGGCCACGGCGGCCACATTGGCAAAATCGCCCGCGCCGGGAAATGCCCGGCCAAACGCGTCCTGGAGCCAACCTGACAAGATTTGTTCAATCGAATCCATATGAAATACCAGTTTTTGGAATTCAGCGTTCGGTGTTCAACAAGTGTTCGGCGGAGGTCTATCTTCCGCAATTCCATTCACCGTTGGGCGGTTGCTTCGCCATTATCCGAATCACTTCAGTCCCAGCGCCAGCCTGTATAACCAATTGCACAGGATCAGTAAACCGAAAAAACAAAAAAAGGCCACCCAGGTGCGCCCGCGCCACCGGAGCTTTGGACCGGGAGTCAAGCGCCCGCCGCACAGCAGGGCCGCCGTGTTAACGGCAAAGATCAGCGCTGTGGCCGCATAGAGCAGAGCCGCCAGGGGACACGCCTGCAGGACGGCCAGCCATTCACCGTGGGCCATGGCCACAAATCCGCGGGTCAGCCCGCAACTGGGACAGGGATAACCGGTAAAGCGAAGAAACAGACACACCGTAACCGGCAACGGCTTAAGCGGCAAGAGCGCGGATACAAACAGGACCACGCCGGCGATTACCGCCGGCGGCAGGTGGGACAACAGGACGGCGCTATAACC
>CAYYBV010000302.1:0-2418 GCA_964469675.1 uncultured Verrucomicrobiota bacterium | reverse complement strand
GGGGTCGCCGCCTATATCGCCGCGAAAACTCCGCTGGGACGGCATGTGTATGCGGTCGGCGGCAATGAGCGCGCCGCCAACCTGTCGGGCGTGCGGGTCAAGCGGGTGAAAATGTTTGTCTATATGTTCTCAGGGTTTTGCGCCGCCATCGGCGGCTTGATCTGGGCGTCCCAATTGGTGGCGTCGCACCCCATGACGGGCGACACGTTCGAGCTGCACGCCATCGCCGCCGCGGTTCTGGGCGGAACGTCACTGGACGGCGGACGCGGCACGATCGGCGGCACGATTATCGGCGCCTTTGTGATCGGCATCCTGGGTGACGGCATGGTCATGGTGGGCGTCAGTTCCTTCTGGCAAATGGTCATCAAAGGATTGGTGATCGTGACCGCCGTCGTGGTTGACCAGATGCAGCAAAAAATGCAGCAAAAAGCCGCCCTCCAACAGCAACAAGCGTAAAAACGTTTTGGGAATTGTAGGGACACGAGGCTTCGTGTCCCTACGGTAATTCGACGTTATCCAGATTCCTCAGAGACAAGGAGAACAATTATGAAACTCATGGACAAGAAGACCACATTCGGCCTGATTGTGGGCACACGCGGATTTTTTAATCCGGCGCTGGCCGCTGAAGGACGCAAACAACTGTTGGCAAAATTAGACGCGTTGGGGTACAATTACGTGATTCCGCCGCAGGACGCCATGCCCAACGGCGCAATTGAAAGCCTGAAAGATGCCCGTGTATGTGCGGAATTGTTTCAGGCCAATCGCGGCAAAATTGACGGCGTGATCGTGGTGCTGCCGAATTTCGGCGATGAATTGGGCGTGGTGAACACCTTGAAGTTCGCGCAGCTTGACGTGCCGGTGCTGGTGCAGGCCTGCGACGACGACCTGGAGCACGTGGACGTGGCCGGCCGGCGCGACGCCTTCTGCGGCAAACTGTCGGTGTGTAACAACCTCTACCAGTACAATATCCCGTTCACGGATACGACCCTCCACACCTGCGCCATCAACAGCGACGAGTTTACGCACGATCTCGACTTTTTCGCCCGCGTGTGCCGCACCGTGAAAGGCTTGACAACGGCCCGTATCGGCGCGATTGGCGCGCGTCCGGCGGCCTTTCAGACCGTGCGCTACAGCGAAAAATTGCTGCAACAGTCCGGCATCACGGTGGTTCCGGTGGATCTGTCCGAAATTCTCGGAGTCGCGCAGAGTTTTGACAATCAGGCCCAAGACGTGCAGGCCAAACTGGCTGAAATCAAAGCGTATGGCAGCATTCCGGCGCGCATTCCGGCGGAATCGATTCTGCGGCAGGCCAAACTTTCGGTGGCCATTGACCAGTTTATGGCGGCGAACGAATTGGATGCCAGCGCCGTGCAGTGTTGGGAATCGGTGCAGAAAAACTACGGCTGCGCCACCTGCCTGTCGATGAGTCTGATGGGCGAGCGCTTCCTGCCCAGCGCCTGCGAGGTGGATGTGGCGGGCGCGGTATCGATGTATGCGCTGCTGCTGGCTTCCGGCAAGATTCCGGGGTTCCTGGATTGGAACAACAATTACGGCCGCGACCGCGAAAAATGCGTGAACACGCATTGCAGTAATTACCCGAAAAGTTTCATGGGGAACGACATTGAAATCTCGGAACTGGATATTTTGGGCGCAACCTTAGGCCGGGAAAAGTGCTTCGGCGCGATCAAAGGCCATGTGGCCGCCGGCCCGATGACGTTCTTCCGTATGGATACCGACGATGCGGTCGGCGAAATCAGAGCCTATGTGGGCGAGGGCGAGTTTACGGACGATCCTTTCGGCATGGACGGCGGCATTGCCGTGTGCCAGATTCCCAATTTGCGCGGATTGCTAGCATATCTGTGCCAGAACGGATTCGAACACCATGTCGCCATGACCCGCAGCTATTGCGCCAACGTGTTGGAAGAGGCGATCACGAAATATCTCGGATGGGATCTGTATTCCCATCAGTAACCATGTAAGCCTCTATTCCAGCCCAGCCTCACAGGTCTTTCGAAACCTGTGAGGCCTCTTCTCCTTGTTTGTTCTTAGCCACATTCTCACCATATTTCCCCTTCTTTTTGGCAATGTGGTGTGTGCCCGGGATTGCACGTTTTCCTATTGTCGGCAATACAAACAATTTTCGGTAGTGGGTAAATGGGACGTGATCCCTGTGACGTATCGGCCAACACGGCGGTTAGCCGATACGTCACAGGGATCACGTCCCATTTACCCACTACCTTCTTCTTTTGGGTGAATTCTGGCGTCATTACCATTGCAGATATCCTTCCCTGAAAGGAAAGCATCATGAACATTCAGGTCCCTCCGATCAAGTGTCAGGGCATTAAAAGTAAATTAGTCCCCTGGATACAAGAAACTATACGCTGGAATGAGCGCGGGCGCTGGATTGAACCCTTTGTC
>CAYYBV010000301.1:0-2420 GCA_964469675.1 uncultured Verrucomicrobiota bacterium | reverse complement strand
GTTCGTGTGCTTTACGAAAGCGCGGCTTGCTGAAAAACGGCGTCAGGAAAGGAGTGAGCGGCAGTAATGCCCGAAAAAGCAACGGCAGCCGTCGCTCTTGGCGCCGCCCATCGGCCAGCGTCACATATGTGATCGCCGAGGCGGTCTTTGCCAGATGCCAGATGATGCCGGCGGCAAACGCGGCCCACAAAGCGCAAATGCTGGTTGTGATTATCAGGTCCATTAATTTGTTCCAATTAGATAAAATTATGTCGGCACGTTAAATATCAATCCGCATTATTTTGCGGATCATCAAAGCGCCGGCAATTTCCAAAAACAAGGCCAGACAGCCGATTATAATTCCAATACCAGACGTGAAAAACGAGGTCATCATCGCGGGGTCCAGCATGAAAAGCGCAAACAGAAGCGCGATGGGCAAGAGCCCCACAACGATTCCCTGCATGCGGCCCTGTGCGGTTAACGTCCGAATGCGGCCCTGAATCCGGGTGCGTTCGCGAATTACGCTTGCAATTTTATCAAATACTTCAGTCAGGTTGCCACCGGTCTGCCGGGCAATCTCGATTGATCGGATCATGATCGTCAAATCTTCGCTGCCCACCCGCTTTTCAAGTTTGACCAGCGCATCTTCAAATTTAACTCCGATGCGGGTCTGCTGCAGGAAAAGGTCGAATTCCTGGGAAATGGGTGGCTGATTTTGACGTACAATATGTTCAAAAGCCTGCGTGATACTGGAACCGGCGCGCAACGAACTACTCATCGTCATCAGGGCGTCTACGAGTTGCTCGTTAAATTTCTGCAGGCGTCGCTGTTTGAGGATCGCGAGGTACCAGCGTGGGAAAGCAAGCGCTACCAGGCCGGTTAAAAAAAAGAAAATCAGAAAAAATGCGATCGCCGCGGTCCAGGCAAGGTCCCGGATGCGCCGCGGGGGTATGAAGAAAAATATATCGGCAAACTGGCGTGCCGTTTGTTCGCTATACACCTTGTCATAGCTTTCCGCGCCTTCACGCAGGGTTCGTATGAAGGCATAAGTCAACCCGCTGAAGCAGACCAGGTACATGGTCGGAATCAGCCAAAGTCCGGCGGTATTGATCAGTGTTTCCATTTGCGCGTGTCAAAGATGTTCATGTCCAGTGAAATTCCGCGGGTTTTGATTTCATCAATAAAGGTCGGCACGGAGCCGGTGGCGGCGAAGTGGCCAGTGACCTTGCCATTTTGATCGAGCCCGGTTTGGGTGAAAGTAAACAGGTCTTGCATGGTGATGCGCTCTGCCTCCAGGCCGACAATTTCCGTGATGTGGGTGACCTTGCGCGACCCGTCACTCAGGCGGGCGGTATGAACAATAAGATGGATCGCCGAGGCAATCTGCTCGCAAATGGCGCGGGACGGCAATTCGACGCCCGACATCAGCGTCATTGTTTCCAGTCTTGAAATCACGTCACGCGGTGAGTTGGCGTGAGCAGTGGTCATGGATCCGTCATGCCCGGTATTCATGGCTTGTAACATGTCCAGCGATTCGCCACCCCGACACTCGCCGATGACAATCCGGTCCGGCCGCATCCGCAAGGCGTTGCGCAGGAGGTCACGGATTGTTACGGCGCCGCGTCCTTCCATATTGGGTGGACGTGACTCCAGCCGGATTACATGTGTCTGGGGCAGGCGCAATTCGGCCGAATCTTCGATTGTGACAATCCGATCCGTACCCGGGATGAATGATCCCACAATATTAAGGAAAGTCGTCTTGCCAGATCCGGTCCCGCCGGAAACAATAATATTTTTGCGCAGATGCACGCATATGCTCAAGAAATCAGCCATTTCCGATGCCAGCGTGCCCAGTTTTACCAGTTCTGGTACGGTCAGCACGCTCTTTGAGAATTTGCGGATTGTCAGGCAGGGTCCGTTGAGCGCCAGCGGCGGGATAATGGCGTTGACCCGAGAGCCATCCTTCAGGCGTGCGTCAACGTATGGCTGGCTTTCATCAATCCGGCGGCCAATGGGCGCCACGATCCGTTCGATAATCGCCAGTACGGAGCTGTCGTCCATAAACACGCGGTCGCTCATTTCCAATTTGCCGCGCTTTTCGATGTAGACCTGGTCGCTGCGGTTGACCATGATTTCGGTCACATCCGTGTCGGCCAGCAAGTCTTCAAGTGGGCCAAGCCCTACGGATTCATCGAAAATTTCCTTAATCAGTGCCGTCGGATCAATCCAGGCAGGCAGATTTTTGCTGACTTCCTGAACGATTTGTTCAATGGCCTGCAGGGTGCGCGCGTGCAAGTCGGCTTCCTTGACGTGGGCGGCGGTCAGCCGCTTGATGTCCAGCCGCTCCAGTAGTTCGGCGTGAATCTGCTTTTTGATCGTGCTTTTTTCAGTATTCAAACGCTGAATGTGTGCATCATGTGATGCGGGTGCAGGACTGACGT
>CAYYBV010000300.1:1014-2424 GCA_964469675.1 uncultured Verrucomicrobiota bacterium | reverse complement strand
AAAATGATTTGGCCTACAGTGATGGAAAAGACAAATCAAATGGAAATTGAAAAGGGGAAATAAGCAATTATCACAACAAAGGGAAATAAGGGACGCATCTCAATAAATAATAAATGATTCCTATGGTTGCGCTGTAGAAACATCTTCTTGCTCTGTGCAATCCAATGTATTATAGCGATGACATGAATGAAATAGTTTTTGAGGTAATCCAGGAAGCGGACGGCGGTTTCGTTGCCGAATGCTTGACCGAGAGCATTTTCACCCAGGCCGATTCATGGGACGAGTTGCGCCGAAACGTGAAAGAGGCGACGAAAGCTTACTTTTTCGATAAAGCCCAACCACCGGCAATCAGGCTCCATCTGATTCGAGATGAAGTCCTGGCCATGGCATGAAAATCCCACGAGACCTTAGCGGCCATGAATTGATCAAAGTATTGTGCCGGAGTTGGGCTACAAGCAAGTCCACCAGGTCGGCAGTCACGTTATCCAGGAAACTGAAGAACCGTCCCATCATCGCCTGACCGTGCCCGATCATTGCAGCCTGCGCGTGGGCACTTTGAATGGCATTCTGCGGGCCGTGGCTGAACATAAGCGCGTCATCCGCGAAGAGATCCTTAAGACTTTGTAGTCCATCGACAGAAAGCGCCATCCGGCTCAGTTTTACAAATGCGTGGACCATGGCAACGCTCATTTGGACGGCCTGTGGCCTGTTAAGCGCTGTTGCCGCCATAATAGCACCGTGCTCCGTGAAAGCATAAGGCCGGCACTTGATGTTGTAGCCGTGTTTCAAGGTCGCATTTTACGACCTTGAAATTTGGGCTTCATTCCATGAAAAAATCCGCAGACATTCGAAACCGCAAGCCATTCCCCGCCTGGGGCCGGCCCGAAAACCTGCGCTGGGCCTGGTGGGGCTGGGAGCCGCTGGCAAACCGGCAGCGGGAGGGCGGACGTGCCGTGCCGTATTTCGGCGCCACACGTTGGACCGAGCAGTGGCATTCCGAGATGTTTTCGGAGGCGACAATCCGCCGCATGCGCTCGCTCGGGATCAATTTCGCGGTCACCCATTTTTTCAAGGGATTCGGCCTTAAAGCCGAGCGCGATGAAATGATGCAGACGGCGGAATTTGTAAAAAAATGCCACCGGCATGGCATCCGCGTGGCCGGCTATACCCAGTTCCGCTCGCTCTATTATGAAACTTTTCTCAAGGAGGAGCCGCGCGCCTTGTCCTGGATCCAGCGCAGGGCAGACGGCATCCTGTCCACCTGGGGCGGGGCTTACTACCGCCTGGCGCCCTGCATCAACAGCCCGGAATTCATACGTTACCTTAAGAAAGTTATCAATTATGGCGCGCACGAAATAGGCCTGGACGCGTTTCACTTCGACAATTCTTATGCCGGGCCCTGTTACTGCC
>CAYYBV010000300.1:0-921 GCA_964469675.1 uncultured Verrucomicrobiota bacterium | reverse complement strand
GATTTTTCACATGTGGAGATTCCGCCTTACAACGATCAGGCCGCCATGGTGCGCGATCCCCTTTACCAGGAGTGGATCCGCTTCCGGGTTGAAAAACTCTCCGAAACATGGCGCGATTTGTACCGCTATGTGAAGTCAATCAACCCTGAGCTGGGCGTGATCACCAACCCCGGCTTCCCGCGCTCGCCGGCCTGGGCCAACCGCCTGAGCCTGCACCCTTATGATTTCGGGCGCTCTACCGATTTCACATTTGCCGAGAACGGCAACTATCCCTGCCTGCGGGACAAAAACCTGATTACCCAGATCCGGGCCTACAAGTCGGCCGAGTCCGCCGGATACCGCGTGATCCCCACCGCCTGGCTGAGCGACAAGGCCGGCAACACGCGCTGCCCGGAAACGGGCCGCGAGGTGGATTTAAGCCTGGCGGAGGCGGCGGCCTTCGGCGGCATAGCCGGCTCCACCTGGGCCCTGCGCGCCACCGCCCCGCATCGGATGGTGATCGACCGGCCCGCCCTGGCCCCGGCCCTTGGAAAATTCAACGCCTTTCTTGAGCGGAACAGCGCGCTTTACGCGGGCGCGGTTACGGATGCGCCGGTGGCCATGCTGCATTCGTTTGATTCTTTCGCCTTCCAGGGCTGTTTCCGCGTTTTCAATCGACGCTGCAAAATCTCCGTAAAAATCGGCCAAAACGCTCTGCCAGTCCCGGGAGCCCTTTTCTACGCTGTCAAGGGCCTCTTCCATCCGTGCGGTAAATTTCAGATCGACAATATCCGAAAAACGATCCTTCATAAGACCGGTCACAACCTCGCCCAGTGCCGTTGGCCGGAGGAAACGCCCTTCCTTGACCACATATTCCCGGTCAAGAATCGTCGAGATCGTCGGCGCGTACGTACTCGGACGGCCGACCCCCGTTTCCTCCAT
>CAYYBV010000299.1:0-2430 GCA_964469675.1 uncultured Verrucomicrobiota bacterium | reverse complement strand
GACAAAAAGAGGTTTAAAAATCTTGGTGATATACTTGGCGCCGATTAATAACATGCCGTCTTTTTTTGCACGCCAGAATGATTCCGGCAAAAACATTGCTTGTTAACGCGATGATATTTGCCGTTGTTGCGCACGATTCCGGCTTCGATAATACCGTAACAACATCTGGAAAAAACGAAAAGTGTCGCGCACAGGGCTGATTTTGCTTGCTTCATCTCGATAAATCACGGCAATGGGGACCGCATCCATGCGAATACCCCGGGATGCAATGTGCAACAGGATTTCGGACTCCGCCGCGAAACGTGTTGAACGGGCTTCGATGAACGGCAAAACATCGCAGCGGTAAAGACGAAAACCGCATTGGGTGTCCGGCACATATTGGTGCATGGCCCGGCTTAATAACCAGCTCATGTAGCGGTTGGGCCATTTGCGAACCAGCGGCATATTGCTCAAAGCTCCCATCCGATTGCCAATCAGCACAGGAATGCCGGTGCGCTGGTAGGCTTCGATAAAGCGCGGGATATCGGCGGGATCATGTTGACCGTCGGCATCCAGCGTAATCAGGTAATCAAAATGGTTCTGGCGCGCATAATTGAACCCCGTATTAAGCGCCATGCCCTTGCCCATATTGGCGGTGTGGCGAATCACTACGGCGCCGGCGTCAGTAGCTTCCTCGGCGGTCCGATCAGGAGAGCCGTCATCCACGACAATGACCGTTTGGACATATTTATGGACGCGATGGACGACGTCACGAATCATGCGTTGTTCCCGGTAGGCCGGTATAACGACACAGTGCTTATTGTCAAGGCGTGAGGCTGGGTTCATAATTTCTCCTTGGGTGCCAAAAATCGTCAAATATAAACCATTGCAATGGATTGCGTCCAATTTCCTGTTCCAGCACATCGCGGATGCGCGTCTGTAACTCTATCGTTGTACTCTTGGGGCCTGGCACAATCGGGGGATAAAGTCGCAGTAAAAAAGTGTCGTCCGGTTGGCGCAACAGGAATGTCGGTACCAGGGGCGCCTGAGTTTTGATGGCAATCCTGGCCGGGCCACTGGAAAGGTTCGCCGACTTGCCAAAAAACATAATCGGGAAATGGTGGGCGGTGAAATCACGGTCGGCCAGCATGGCCACACATTCACCGTGCTTGAGCGCTTCCATTACGCCTCGCGCCGCATGCCCCAGCGGTATGCATCGGAGTCCGCGCTGGCTGCGGTATTTTTCAAAAAGCGCATTCACTTTGTTGGCCCGTTGCGGCAAATAAACAGCATGAATGCATCTTCCCAATGAAGCCAGGACTGCGCCGCCTAATTCCCAATTGCCCAGGTGGGCCGTAATAAATATAACGCCGCGTCGCAGCGCCTCGGCCTGCTCAAGATATTCGATATGCTCCAGGCTTACCAGCCGCTTGATTCCCGGCGGCGTGAAGCGGGCGAACTTAAAAAAATCAACCAGATACTTGCCGAAGTATTGGAAGTTTTTGCGCGCCATTTGACGGAGTGTTTCGTCCGAAGCCGCCATGCCGCGGGTAGTCAGAATTTGGCGAAAGTTGGCAATAACGGCCCGGCGCCCAGTGTGATCAAGCATATAAAAAACATCGGCGATGCGCAACCCAAGCCAGTAGGCAAAACGCCGCGGCATGGCGCGACTGAAGATTTGCGCAAGGCGATAGCATATATACTTGTCTAGCATAAGAAACGCCTAATCCGCATCGTTAGCATTCAGAACGGATGCCAGCAACAAGAAAACATATAGCCCAGTCTGCCAAGGGCCGTAAAGGCGAGAATTTGTTTGACCATTCCGGCCAGTATTGTGGATACATCATGTCCCACGAAAAGGTGTTAGTCAAGATGATATCACACCTGCGTCGGTCATGAGCTGCTCAGCCTGGTATGATGACCGCACCAGTGGCCCCGAGGCCACGGCCAGGAAACCCAGGTCCATGGCGCGCTGCCGATAATGCTCAAACTTCTCGGGGCGGACAAATCGCGCTACGGGCCAATGCCGCGGCGAGGGTGCCAGATATTGGCCCAGTGTCAGGCTCCGACAACCGGCGGATCGCAGATCAGCCATGGCGGCCAGCAATTCTTCGTCAGTTTCGCCCAAGCCGACCATCAGTCCTGATTTTATAATCAGTTCCGGCCGCCATGCGGCTGCAATGTGCAGCACATGCAGGGAACGGTCATAATCCGCTTGCGGGCGCAAGTCCGCCTGGAGTCGGCGGACGGTTTCCAGATTATGATTGAAAACCTGCGGCCCGGCCGCCAGTACAGTCTCCACCAGGTGACGCTGGCCCCGAAAATCTGGAGTCAGCACTTCAACGGTGACACCCGGCAGATGCTTGAGCTGAATAATGGTCTCGGCAAAGAGGCCCGCGCCACCATCGGCCAAATCATCGCGCGTACCGCTCGTCACCCCAACATAATGCC
>CAYYBV010000298.1:0-2435 GCA_964469675.1 uncultured Verrucomicrobiota bacterium | reverse complement strand
ACACGTCCTCTTCCGTGACTTCCGCGCTTTTGGTGTTTCCGTTCAGATCCTGGTAGCTGACCGTCTTTTTAACTTTTCCCTTTTCCACATGAACATCCACATTGACCGGCGGAGTGGTGATATTGACATCCGGTGTGGTAACACTAACCGGCGACGGCGCGACATTAACAATAATTTGCGGGTCTTTTGCGTTTAACGCTTTAATGTCGTTTTGCATGCTCTGTATCTGGGCCTGAAAAGGCTTCAAACCTCTGTCCAGGGCTTCCTGATTTTTTGCTTCCTGCTTTTGGGCTTCTTCCTGCTTGGCCTGATCATCGAGTTCGTTTTCATCTTTCTGGATACCGGATTTCTCCGGTATGACGGCAGGTGCTGCGGGCGGCGGAATCTTCGTGGTGACGGGCTGCCACAGGCCGATTTCCTCCAGTTGCTTGCGTTCCTTGCGGATCCGCGGAATGTTCTTTTCCATATCGCCGCCGGTGATCAGGGTTGTTTCTTCATCGAGCGTGCTGACGCCCAGCTCCATGCGCGATTTCGAGGCTTCAATATCCTTGGCTGGATCGATATAGCCGGGAGCGTCGCCCTGCCAGAGCGCTCCGCAATAGGCCTTGCGGATCATGTAATCGTTGAAAAAGCCGGGCGCGGAGATCCGGCCGGCGGCAATGGCTTCCCATAAAAAGACTTCATAGATGGGCTGACAGAAATTCTCGGCCAGCCAGAAACGGCGGCCGCGGAAAAAACGCCAGGCTTCCAGCAACGCGGCGCGGCTTGCGCTGTACGACGCCGAAAAATGCCGGACAATGATTTCGTAGGGGATTTCCAGCGCCGTGCCGATCTGCTCCAGAATGGCCGTGACAAACGGCTCGAACGCGCTGTTCGGCCGCATGGGATTGGCGGTTTCGATGCTTTCGCCGGAACTGAGCCCCACAATGGCGCCGGACGCCAGCTTGATATCCGTATCGGATGCTTTCGCGCCCGTTTCCTGGCCGAGTCCGCTGGTGTCAAATCCGGTAAAATCGCTTTTTTCCGTCTTGATGAACACGGTGAACATCGCGGAGATGACGGCGGCCATGACTTCCGCCTCGGTATAGCGGTCGATCTGCTTTATAGATTCAATCACCGGGGCCAGGTAGGGGACACCGCGCGTCTGGCCGGGGCGCATCATGCGGTAGAGATGAATGACATTCGGCAGGCCGGTTTTGGCGCCGAAAGCCGGGATCTTGGTCCAGGCATAATTTTGTTTGCTTAATATGGATGAGCCGGGATGCGCGTTCAAGATGTGATAGGCCGAAGGCGCGCCGTTTTCGTCCTTTTCAATGCCTTCCACCAGGGTGGTGGTGTTGGCCTTGTTGCCTTCATTGCAGACGCGGTCCGCCTCGATGAGCTGGATCTTTAGGGCATACGGGGATCCCATCCGCTTGATGCGCGGCAGCGACGCGAATATTTCGCCGTTTTCCAGGACCTGGCGGAAAGCCACTTCCTGCACGGCGTGGAAGTTCATCTGCCGCGAGCGGTCGCATTCCCGCGACTCCGCCCACAGACGGAATTCCTGCTCGGTCATGGCCTCCCAGACTTCGGCCTTTTCATCTTCCATCTGCAGAATGCCGCGGTCGATCCGCGCCTGCAGTTTCAGGCCGGTGCCGACCACGTTAGTCAGACAGGTGGAAATGGCGCCGACGGCCAAAGGCGCGTTTCTGGCCAGGTCGCGGCTGCGTTCGCGCAGGATGGGCAGGTCGGCAATCAGGTCGGCATCGGCATCGCCCTTGCTTACGATCCATTCTTTGGTCTGCCGGCGTGAACGCGAAGCGCCCAGGTAAGATCCCGTGATGGCCATGAGCGCGCGCGCCCGGTAACGCCTGGCGGCATACTGCGGCGCGACGGCTTCAATGGCCCGGTCCAGCATATTCGATTTGATTTCTATTTTCGGCATCAGGTCGGCGTGCCTCCGTAAATACGGATACTGCCGCGCCCGGAGGCAAGGCTTGTCACCTTGGCATCCCAGTAATCAAGATTATTGCGGATTTCAGCGGCGTTGGCGCGGGTGAGCTGCCTGCCGTTAATAGTGTAGGACTGCCCGCCGGCCACGGCGCTGTCCGCCGCGAGCCATACGGCCAGCTGTGCTTCTGCCTGCGTAAGTGTGATTCCGGCCATAATATCCCCCGTCGATATATAGCGGTGCTAATCTTGGGGAACACCATATCATGTGTTTTTTTGGAAAAATGGCTATCCCGCGAGTTTTGGGTCAGATTTAGGTCAGATTTGGGTCAGTTTTATATGAGATTTATATGAGATTTTTCTTGACAAGGTTTAAAATATAGGAATGGCAGGTCATAAACGTCACTCCACCTCCACGTTTTTGCTGTTCACGCGGGTGACGGCCTTGAAAAATTCATCGATGTTGTCGCGGTGCGCGTAGCAGGTGCGGTCCACGATCAGCA
>CAYYBV010000297.1:0-2452 GCA_964469675.1 uncultured Verrucomicrobiota bacterium | reverse complement strand
GCGTAAAATTTCAGGGCCTTGCCGCCGGGCGTGGTTTCCGGGTTGCCGAACATGATGCCGATCTTTTCCCTGAGCTGGTTGGTGAAAATACAACAGGTCTTGGAGGTCGAAATGACGGCGGTCAACTTGCGCAGTGCCTGGGACATGAGCCGCGCCTGCAGGCCCATTTGTGGGTCGCCCATGTCGCCCTCGATTTCCGCCCGCGGCGTGAGCGCCGCCACGGAATCAATGACGACGACGTCCATGGCATTACTGCGGATTAGCGTCTCGGCGATGGTCAGGGCCTCCTCGCCGGAGGATGGCTGGGAAACCAGCAGGTCGTCGATGTTTACCCCGATTTTTTTAGCATAGAGCGGATCCATGGCGTGTTCCGCGTCGATAAACGCCGCCACTCCGCCGGCCTTCTGGGCGTTGGCAATTACATGCAGGCATAAGGTGGTTTTGCCCGACGATTCCGGCCCGTAAATTTCGATGACGCGCCCACGGGGCAGGCCGCCGATGCCGAGCGCCATGTCCAGCGAAAAGGAGCCGGTGGAAATACAGGGGATAGACACATGCGTGGAGGCGTCGCCCAGGCGCATGATGGCGCCTTCGCCAAACTGTTTCTGGATTTGCGCCAACACGCTTTCCAGGTCAACCTTGGTATTCTTGGTGTCCTTTGGTTCTTCCGGTTTTGCAGGTTGCTTGGCGGCCATGGTTTTCTCCTTGCTGATGACGTTTTTGATTGTGATGTTGCAGTCTCTTTCGCGGCAGTGTCTCGCATTCGGTTTGGGAAATGCGCCGGCGATCCCTGGTCGCCTTCGGCGCCGCCACAGGCGGGTAAACTTGGGCCGTCTGCGGATTTCCCGGGCTGGCGCATACATGATTATCGCGCTGTGCCCGGCGCACTACGCATCCGACCCAAGCTTGCCTTGCTTTGCCGAATCCCGCAAGCGGGAAACCGAATTCGAGCTACGGTAGCAACGCTATCGCAGAAAGCAATGTTTTCAGTTCCTTTTAAAGTAGCCTCTGGCATCCACGCCGTCTACCATAATCTGACTTCCCGGCTGTTGTCAGACATTGGATGTTCGATGTTTGCCTCCCGGCTCCGCCGTCATTTCCCATACCCATGCGGGTGGGTGCGGTGCCAGGTCCAGGCGGTGCGGACAATTTCTTCCAGCGTGCTATGCTGTGGCCGCCAGCCAAGTACGCGCCCGGCCTTGGCGGCTTCAGCCACGAGGCGGGCGGGATCGCCCGGTCGGCGCGGCTGGAGCGTTACCGGAATGGGGTGCCCGGTTATCCGGCGCGCCATATCCAACACCTGCCGCACGGAACAGCCAACCCCTGTGCCCAGATTGACGGCGCCGGTAAAATCATGGGTCAATGCCAGGCAATGGGCCTTGGCCAAATCCAAGATGTGAATGTAGTCACGGATACAAGTGCCGTCGGGCGTGATATAATCATCGCCGAACAGGTCTACGGCCGCCCTTTGGCCCAGGGCCACCTTTAAAATATTAGGGATCAGGTGTGTTTCCGGTTCATGGTCCTCGCCGTATTTGAGCGAGGCGCCACAGGCGTTAAAATAGCGGAGAAAGACCGCTTGAAAACCTTGCAAGCGTTGGTGCCAGGCCAGCACCTTTTCCAGCATGAGCTTTGATTCGCCGTACGGGTTGGTGGGCGCCTGGGGCGTATCCTCTGTGATCGGCACGCGTTCGGGCTGGCCGTAAGTGGCGCAGGTTGAGGAAAACACTATTCGGCGCGTGCCTGCCTTCAGCATGGCTTCGGCCAGGTTGATGCCGCCGCGCAGGTTATTGCCAAAATAGGCCTCGGGGTGTTCCATGGATTCGCCCACCAGCGCGTAGGCCGCAAAGTGGACAACGGCTTCCGGCCGGGTTGCAAGCATGGCGCGCTCAATGGCCGCGCTGTCGCGCAGGTCGCCGGCGATGAACTGCGCGCGGGGATCCAGTGCTTCCCGGTGGCCGCGTTCCAGGTTGTCGAAAACAATTACAATGTGGCCTTCATCGAGGAGCTGCTCGGCCGTGACGCTGCCGATATAACCGGCTCCGCCTGTAACCAGAATTTTCATACATAATCAGGAGTCAGAATCCAGTTTCTCAGTTTTACGGTTTTGGTCGAACCATGTTTATTCGGCCTGCTGACTCCTGAATTCTGTATGCGCAACGGTTTGGTTTTTTAAACCGCTTCGCCGACTTGGAAACGGGCAAAGCGCCGCACGGTAAGAATGTCGCTCGTGAGATTGCCTTTTTCCTTAAGCAAGGCGGTAATGGTTTTGGTCGGATCCTTGATGAACGCCTGGTCAACCAGGCACTCCTGCTCATAATATTTGTTCATCTTGCCGTCCACGATCTTTTTGATGATGGCCTCCGGTTTGCCGGTGACTTGCTTGGCGCAAATGTCGCGTTCGGCGGCGACGATGTCGGCCGGAATGCCCTGGCGGTCAAGGAAGCGGGGA
>CAYYBV010000296.1:0-2459 GCA_964469675.1 uncultured Verrucomicrobiota bacterium | reverse complement strand
AAGAAAAACACCTGCAGGATAACGCTCAGTGCTTCCAGCACGAACACACCACCGACAATAATCAGGGTCAGTTCCTGTTTGATCAGCACTGCTACGCAGCCGATCGCGCCGCCCAGCGCCAGGCTGCCGGTGTCTCCCATAAAAACAAGAGCCGGATGGCAGTTAAACCAGAGAAAACCAAGGCAGGCCCCCAGCATGCATCCGCAGAAAACGGCCAACTCACCCGCTTCAGGCACATTCGGAACCTGCAGATAAGCCGCGAGCACGGCATGGCCGGCTACGTAAGCCATGAGCATGTAGGCCAGGGTCACGGAGCTGGCGCAACCGATGGCCAGCCCATCCAGGCCATCGGTCAGATTAACCGCGTTGCTGGCGCCGATGACAACCAGGGCCACAAACAGAAAAACGCACCCCAAACACATTTCGGGAATCAGCGGCGCTTTGAAAAAGGGCACCATCAACTGGCGCACATGATCGCGGGTGGCCGGCATGACCAGCAAAACGGTCGTAAGCAGCACTACCCAGGCCGCTTGTAACAGCAGCTTGGTCCGGGCGCGCAAGCCTTTTGGGTTGTGCTTAACCGTCTTGATATAGTCATCGGCAAAACCGATAGCACCCATCGCGCACAAGGTCAGCAGTGCCAGCCAAAGAAGCGGGCTGGTCAGAATGCCCCAGAGCAGGGAGGCGCCAACTATCGCCAGAATAATAAGCAAGCCACCCATGGTCGGCGTATTTTTCTTATTACCGCGCAGCGTGTCAAGCGCAGGCGAGTCATCCTTATAGCGCCGCGCATCACCACCGCACAGGGATGTCAGCCGGCGAATAACCCATGGCCCCAAAAGCAGGCTGATCAGGAACGCCGTACCGGCGCCGGCCAAAATCCGGACAGTGATATACTGAAAAACACGAAAATAGGACAGATCATCGGCAAGTAAATGGAGGTAATAAAGCATCCGGCTATCCTTCAAATCCCGAGCGCAAGCGCCCGTTTCTTCCACAATGCCAGGACCTGTTCCAGGCGCTGGCCACGCGAAGCTTTCACCAGCACGGCATCTCCGGGCTGCAGGCACCGGCTTAAAACCTCAGCCGCCGCGTCGTTATCGGCACAAGCAAACACACGCGCCGCACTCATGCCGGCGTTTACGGCGGCACGGGCAACAATCGCACCCAGCGACCCAACCGTTATAATACCAGCCCATGGCCCCGGCACAAGCGACAAACCCAATTCTTGATGCCATCGCTCTTCCGACGCCCCCAATTCCAACATGCCCGCCAGCAGCAACCAGCGCCCACCTGTAACGGACAATTCCGCATGCGGTAATTCCGCAAAGGTCCGCAAGGCGGCGGCCATGCTCAAGGGGTTGGCGTTATAGGCATCATTAATAATGGTCACACCGGCAACGACCTGCCGTTCCCAGCGCATGGGCAAGGAACGATAGCCCTCGAGGGCGGAGCGGATTTCATCCCAGGCCAGGCCGTGCGCACGACCAACGGCCGCGGCGTACAGGGTATTGGCCACGTGGTGACTACCCGGCAAGGGCGCCTGCAGGCGGCAAATTTCGCCAGTCGCACGTTCACGGATTTCCATTCGGCCTTGCGCATCCGGAGGAACGCCGAAATAATCAGCCGGGCCGTTCAGTGCCAGGGTAATTACCCGGCAGGGGGCAGCGGACCGCAAAATTTCAAAATATGGTTCATCACAGCGTAATACCGCCACGCCATCGGGCGGCAGGCTTCTCAGCAAGGCGCTTTTCTCGACGGCAATCGCATTGACCGACTTAAAAAATTTAAGGTGCACGGGGCCGATGGTCGTGATCAAGCCCCAATCGGGCTGGAGTATACGACAAAGCGGCGACAATTCTCCCGGGTGGTTCATCCCAAGCTCAAAAACACCGACCCGCGTTTCCGACTCCATGGCCAGCAGGCTCAACGGCAGCCCGATATCATTATTCCAGTTGCCCTGCGTGCGGGCAACCCGCAAACGCCGTGCCAGGACATCAGCCACCATTTCCTTCACCGTGGTCTTACCGACACTCCCCGTGACCGCCACGATGGCGGCCTTGCTTTGGCGACGATAATTGCTGGCCATATCCCGCAAGGCCTGGGCGGTATCAGGCACACGCAACAGTGGAAAATTCTTGTGGACCACGGCATTAATATTTTCACTGATCACGGCGCCAGCCGCACCCCGCGCAACAGCCGCATCGATAAAGGCATGCCCATCAAATGAGGCGCCACGTAAGGCCACAAACAGGGCACCACGGCACAACGAACGGCTGTCGGTTGAGATCCCCGCAATAATGCCGGGCTGGCCAAAAAACCATCGACCACCGGTCCATTGCGCAACTTCCCGGGCATTGAAGTTAGGCATGATTTATTCCCATACATTCCCGCACAATCTGCCGATCATCAAAGGGGATAACGGTATTGGCGAATTCCTGGTAATTTTCATGACCCTT
>CAYYBV010000295.1:0-2464 GCA_964469675.1 uncultured Verrucomicrobiota bacterium | reverse complement strand
TGATCCAGTCATAACCCGTGATGCCGGCATCCAGAAGTCCGTGCTCGACATAGCGGCTGATTTCCTGCGCGCGGATGAGACGCGCCTCAATGTTCGGGTCATCAACATTGGGTATGTAGGAACGCAATCCGACCGTGATCGCGAATCCGGCCTTTTTCATCAGCATAAAGGTGGCTTCCTGCAGACTGCCTTTGGGCATTCCCAGAATTAATTTATTCATTGGCTTATTCCATTCATGGGCACTTGTGATTTTGTGCGTATTATAACGCGTGCCCTCGTCTTGTCCATAGCGAAAGTGATCAATGCCGGGGTTGTTCATGCATTGTGGCAATGACCTGACGTATGGCGGCGGGATAGGCGAGGTGTTCTTGTTCCTGGATGCGTGCGTGCAGTGATTCCGCGCTGTCACCCACCATTACCGGTACAGACCGCTGGAGAATAATGGGGCCGGTATCCGTCCCGGCGTCCACGTAATGCACCGTGCAGCCGGTGATTTTAACGCCATAGGCCAGTGCCTGTTTCCAAGCGGCCAGGCCGGGGAAGGAGGGCAATAGCGAAGGGTGAATGTTCACGATCCGCCCCGCAAAGGCCTGCAGCAGGCGCGGTTTAATAATCAGCATGAATCCGGCCAGCGCAATCAGTTCGGCGCCGTAATGGTGCAGCCGGTTAATGACCTGTTGCTCGGCGGGACCTTCCAGCTTGGTTCGGAAAGGAGCCGGGTCGATGTATTCAGCTGGGATCTGCAGCTGCCGGGCGCGTTCGATGATAAAGGCATTGGCAACATTGGACAGCACACAGACAATCCGGGCATTCAGCTGGCCTTTGTTAATTGCGTCGGCTAGGGCCTTGAAATTAGAGCCGTTCCCGGAGCCCAGCACCGCAATTGCAACTGGTGTCGTGTTCATCACATCAGCATAACATTCACGGTGTAGGTCTGCAAGCTGTGAAGCATGTTGTCTGGTTCTGCTGGTCCGCGCGATGCGGCCCGTTGGATATCTCCGGTCTTTCTTGACTTGTTTGCGATCGGCGATAAAGTGTATCACACATATTTAACGGGCGATTAGCTCAATGGCTAGAGCGCTACCTTTACACGGTAGATGTTACAGGTTCGAGCCCTGTATCGCCCAGGCATCCAATCAAACAGAAGGGCTGCGCCTATGACATTGGCAAAATATTCCATGGGGATTGGCGACCGGTTTGGACGGCAGGGGGCGGCACAATTAGATGCTTTACTGCGGGCCCAGGCCGCGGGCGTTATCATTACGCCGGTATGGAACAAGTCAAATCGAGAGCACCAGATAATCGGGACGACGCCCGCCGATACGCGCCGTGCCGCCGATCAAGCGGTGCGTTGCCGAAACTGGGGAAACGCGTATTTTGTGGATGCCGACCATATCAGCCAGAAAAATGTGACGCCATTCATTGGTGCCTGCGATTTTTTCACGCTGGATGTGGCCGAATCAATCGGCCAGCCACCGGCCCCGGCGGATCTGGATGTCTTTATCAAGCGCCAGCGCCGTTTCATCGGGCACCTTGACATTCCCGGCCTTGACGTGGACATGAATGTTACGGCCGCGCAGCTCGAACAGGCTGGTAAAACTTACCTGGTTGCGGTGAAAGCCGCTGCCAGCCTTTACCGGCACATTGCCTCCGCCAAGGGGTCATCCACTTTTGTGGTTGAAGTCTCCATGGATGAATGTGATCAGCCCCAGTCGCCTTTGGAACTCCTGTTGATCCTGGCAGCCCTGGCGGCCGAGCGCGTGCCAGTGCAGACCTTGGCGCCTAAATTCACGGGGCGTTTTAACAAGGGGGTGGATTATGTTGGTGACGTGGCGCAGTTTGCCCGTGAATTTGAAATGGATTTGGCCGTGCTTCGGTATGCGCGTGAGCAATTAGGTTTGCCGCCATCGTTGAAGCTCAGCGTCCATTCCGGCAGCGATAAGTTTTCGTTATACGCCCCGATCCATCGGGCCTTGAAACGCTTTGATGCCGGGTTGCACCTGAAGACGGCCGGTACCACCTGGCTGGAGGAGCTTGTCGGGCTGGCATCGGCCGGTGGTGATGGTTTGAGTTTGGCCGTGGAAATTTATGAGCAGGCGCTGGCACGGTTTGATGAGCTATGCCAGCCATATGCCACGGTCATTGACATTGACCGGCACCGTTTGCCAACTGTGGCCGAGGTGCGCGGTTGGGATGGCGAGCGCTTTGCCACGGCCCTGCGGCACGATGAGCTTTGCAGCGGCTACAATCCGCATTTTCGACAACTCTTGCACGTTGGTTATAAGATTGCGGCTGCAATGGGCGATCGTTATTTAAGCGCCTTGACGCGTTTTGAGCCGATGATTGCCGTGCAAGTTGCCGAAAACCTATGGGCGCGGCATATCCGTCCGGTGTTTATCGGTGCCTGAGTTTGCCGTAGGACGGCGTCTACCGGCAATATGACTTTGCAAGGTCTAACGGCTTT
>CAYYBV010000294.1:0-2470 GCA_964469675.1 uncultured Verrucomicrobiota bacterium | reverse complement strand
AATGCTTCTTGAAGATGCATACTCTGATTTTTTGGCGCCTAATTTTATGTCAAATCTTAAAGCTGAAGATGCGGTTGTACACCGGATGTCACTGATGGTGGAGGCCAGTACACGCTTGGCCTTGTCGCTTTCGTGTTATGCCTTTGTTCTGTTGGGCGCGGCCTTGGGTATGAAAATTCACCGCAAAGAGTCTTCAATAGGTATAGCTGTGTCACTGCTGCTAATCTTTGTTTTTTATTTTTTCATTATTATTGCTGATGCCATGGTGAATCACCCCCAATTTTTTCCGCACCTCATTGTCTGGATTCCGTTTGTGGCATCGGAAATCATTGGTTACGTACTTATCAAGCGGGCAAATTAGCGCCTTCACCGCCCTGATGAATTATCGGCCCGGTGGTAAAAGTTCCAAAACGATAGTGTCGGGGTCGTGCTGGATGGTTGTGGGAGCCGTGGTCAGGCCTAATGGCTCGAATTTCTTTTCCATATCCTTGGGCTCGATGACTGCGAAGACCCGTCCGGGGGCATCGCGAAGCCGTGCTTCTAATTGGGCTTTGTTCTTTAATTCCCAGTGGCGTTCCGGTTCGGCTTGCATTCCGTAAAGCAATTCGTTCGTGTCCTGGAATGGAATATATATTCTTTGGGTGTAGAAAGGTAATGCTGGTCGATAGGACCAGAACACCACGATCTGATCTTCCGGCTTTAGCTGGGATGCCAATTGCTTGTAAACGTGGGACGAGTTGATATGCAGAAGCACGTTAAAATCCTTGCCGGCCAAAGGCGACAGCAACAATGCCGCCGTCAGCATAATCCCGGCGTTCAGACTCAACAGGCCGCCAAACGATTGATAGGCACGTGTCGCGATCAGAATGCCCAGCATGGTTGCAACCGGGACCAGCGCCACCACGCTCAGTCCGCTGATCGGGTAAATATTCTCTGGCATTATTTGCAAATAACTTATCAGCCACACAATCATGATGGCCGCTGCCGTGGCAAACAAACCGGCGGAGCCGAGGTTCCATAGCATTCGATCTTTCCAGCTGTTTTCCCGATCGGTAAGCCCCCAGCGCCCCAGCAGCAGTCCGAGGGCCGGAATCGCCGGCAGGATATAGGACATGAGCTTGCCGGTGCTGGCCGAGAAGAAACCAACCACGACGATGATCCAGACCAGCAAAAAACGGGATAAAGAATCTGTACGCCATGACCGGGTTGCGATTAATTGCCGCGTTGCACGAAAAATAAACAATGTCCATGGTGCGATTAGCAAGGGGATGACCATGGCGAAAAACCAGAATGGTTCTGGGTGAAGTTGAACTTCACGTGTGCCGGTGAAACGTGAGAAATGCTCGTCAATTACGAAATATTTAAAAAAACCGGGATTATGTTTTTCCAGCAGGATCATGACCGGGGTCAGCAATCCGACGCACAACAAAATCGCCCAGGGCACAGCCCAAGTCAACAGGGCTGCCGACCGTCGTTCCCAAATGAGCCATATTAAAATAATGGCAGGCGGCAAAACTATGGCGACGGCACCTTTGGTCAGAAATCCCATGCTGGTTGTGATGGAAGCGACCGAAAATAGCAGAAAACGTGATCGGGTTGAAGTATTCGGCTGACAGCCGAAAAAAAGCGCGATGCAGGTCAGGCTGAACCACATGATCAGGAAGGAGTCGGTCAACAGCATGCCCGTGCCGGCCAGGAAACCGATCATGGAGAGCATGGTCAAGGTGGCGCTGTCGGCCACAGTGTGTTCCCATTTGCGACGTGCCATGCGCCAAAAAATAGAAGCCAAAATAATTCCGCTAACCAGGAGTGGCACGCGCACTGCCCAATCTCGGGGGCCGAATACTTTGATTGCCGGTGCAACTAGCCAATAAGTCAGGGGGGGCTTTTCATAATAGCGATAGCCCAGCATTTGCATTTTTAGCCAGTCGCCGCTGGTAACCATTTCGCGGGGAATTTCGGAATAACGGCCTTCATCGGGATCGTTAAAGCCGCGGTAAAAGAGAACGATCAAGAACGCGCCGATGATGAGCAGCAGGGATAGTCTGAAAAGTTTTTTTGGCAGATTGCTCGTGTTCATGCCGGCACGCGTTGAATTGTGTTTGAAACTAAAATTAGTTTTTACACCATAATCCATTCCGGGTGCAAGTTATTTGCGCGTGAACTTCTTTATTCCAGGCCTTACCGATATCGTGGTTGTTGATCAACCTGGAACTATTGTTGAGTAAAAATTGCTCTTAAGAAGCTTGGCATTAAGCTAGCAGTTTTCGATGGCGTTGTCGGAAGCCTATAGTTTGATAGGCGACCTGCCCGCGCGTGACCGGAAATTTGCCAGGCAATTGGTCAAAGGTAGGCAGTCAACGGGTACATGTTGGAAACGCTTATTCTGACCTTAATGGCATCGCGCTGTTTACGGCTTGTCGCGTTAAGTCCGCCAAAGGCACCGGTCCCATTTGCCGATTTTTCCAAC
>CAYYBV010000293.1:0-2490 GCA_964469675.1 uncultured Verrucomicrobiota bacterium | reverse complement strand
AATTGACCAAGGCCGACACCTTCCCGATGGGAATTGATTACGCCAAATACAATAACGCGGCGGATTCGAGCGAAGTCGGCAAGGAAAAGGCCGCATTAAAAAAGAGCCTGCAAAACCTGAAAATCATCTTCTCGGTTGACCGGCAGGACTATACCAAGGGAATCGTGAACCGCCTGGAGGGCTACGAATTATTCCTGAAGAAAAACCCGGCTTGGCACCGCAAAGTCCAGCTGATCATGATCGTGGTGCCCTCAAGAATTGGCGTCGAGGATTACCAGAAGGCCAAGGACGTCATCAACCAGATTGTCGGGAACATCAACAGCATCTACGGGGACGTGCACTGGACGCCCATTATCTACCAATACAAGGCCATTGCGTTTGAGCAGCTCGTCGCGCTTTATAACATCAGCAACGTCGGGCTGGTTACGCCGCTGCGCGACGGGATGAACCTGGTTGCCAAGGAATATGTCGCAGCGCAGAAAGAGCAACAAGGCGTGCTGGTGTTAAGTGAAATGGCCGGCGCGGCCGCGGAACTTGGCGAAGCCGTTATTATCAACCCCAATAATCGCGAAGAGGTCGCGGAAGGCATCCGCACCGCGCTGGAAATGCCGGCCGCGTAACAGGCCGCCCGGATGGCGGCCATGCAGGCGCGCTTAAAGAACAACGATGTCACCAACTGGGCGCAGAAATTTTTAGCCGAACTTGAAAAAACAAACAAGGAGCAGAAAAAATACGGCACCCAGCTGCTCGGCGGCAAGCAGCTTGGCGCGCTGTTGAGCCAGTACCGCCGCGCCCAAAACCGGATTATTTTCCTGGATTACGACGGGACCCTGGTGCCGTTTGCCGCAACGCCCGCGGAGGCGGCGCCGGACGGCAAATTGCTGAAAATCATCAAACAGTTATCCGCCGACCCGGCCAGCCGCATCGTCATCATCAGCGGGCGGAACAAGGAAGACCTGGGCGCCTGGTACGGCAAATTCAACCTGACCCTGGTGGCCGAGCACGGCACTTGGATCAGGCAGCCCGGCACGGAATGGAAGCTTGTGAAACATTTAAGCAACGAATGGAAGCCCCGGATAATAAAAATACTTAACACCTACAAGGAGCGGCTGCCGCAATCCTTCATCGAGGAAAAGGAATATGGCGTCGCCTGGCATTTCCGCAATGCCGACAACGCACTGAGCGGCCTGCGCGTCAAGGAATTCGTGGACGACATGACGCATTTTACCGCCCGGAATGAAATCGAGGTGCTGATGGGCGACAAAGTCGTGGAAATAAAATGCTCCGGTGTAAGCAAAGGCGAGACAGCCAGGCAGCTTGTTTCCGAAAAAAAATACGAATTTATAATGGCCGCGGGGGACGATGAAACCGACGAGTCGCTTTTCCGGATTCTGCCCAAAGGCTCATTCACAATTAAAATCGGCAAACAAATGTCGCACGCGGATTACTATCTTGATTCCAGCCGCGAGCTGATCAGGGTCCTTGAAAAAATCATCGACGTCAAAGGCAATTTTATCAACAAATTTCTGAATTTCCTGAAAGCGGCAGCCAAGAGATAATCCTCCCGCAAAGGCACAAAGAACGCCAAGGTTAATTCTCCCCTTTACGTCACCTGGCGGCTTGGCGAGCAAAAACCTGAAGGCGGCAAACCCCTTTGCCCGCCAGACCAATTTCACATGATTTGCCCATGCCCGCAGGCGGCGGAAAAAATCCGGGCACCGCTATTCCACTGGTAGTTGGTCTCAAGCAGAAACGCAGTTTGGATCAAGGCCAGGTGTGAATAACCTTGCGGGAAGTTCCCCGTCAGCTTGCCGGTACCAGGCTCAATGCCCTCGGACAACAGCCCGAAACGATTCACGCGCGTGATCACACGCTCAAACATGGCGCGCGCTTCCGCCGGCCGGCCAATCAAGTAAAGCGCGTTAATCAGCCAGAAGGTGCAGACAATAAAGGCGTTTTGCGGAACGCCAAATTCATCCTCCGCCGTATAGCGCATCACAAAGCCGTTGCGGACAAGGTGCTTGAGCGCGGATTCAACCGTGCCGACCAGACGGGAATCGGTGCTGGGCAGGAAGCCGTAGTGCAGCATCATCAGGTTGGAAGCATCCAGGTCACTGGATTCATAATGCATCACAAAGCTGTTGAGCTCCGCATTCCAGCCTTTGGCCAGAATATCGCGCTTGATCTCCCCGGCTACCGCCAAATATTGCGGGATGTACTGCTCCTTGCCGATAACCCGGCTGATTTTGGCCGCCCGATCCATTGCCACCCAGTTCATCAGCTTGGAATGCACAAAATGCCGCAGCGGGCCGCGATGTTCCCAAATGCCGCAATCCGGCTCGCGCCAGGTCAGGGTCACCTTGTTTGCCAGCGAGCGCACGACCGTCCAAAGCTCCTCGTCAAAGTCCTTCTGATGATAAGGATTGGCAATAAAATAAGCGTACAAGGCCTCGATCAATTCGCCATAAACATCATTCTGCTTCTGCAGGT
>CAYYBV010000292.1:0-2580 GCA_964469675.1 uncultured Verrucomicrobiota bacterium | reverse complement strand
AATATTGCCCGCGCGGGCGACCATATTGTCAGCTCCGCTTCGCTCTACGGCGGGACCGATACCCTCTTTCGGTTCACTTTGCCCCGTTTGGGGCTGGAGGTCACGTTTCTGGATGAGTTCACGCCCGCGACCGTGCACGCGGCCATCCGGGCGAACACGAAGGCGGTGTATGCGGAAACAATCGGTAATCCCAAAGGCGATGTGCCAGATCTTAAAGGCATTGCGGCGGTAGCCCACCGGGCGGGCGTGCCTTTCATTGTTGATAACACGTGTGCGCCGGTGCTGTGCCGACCGATTGAACACGGGGTGGATGTCGTGGTGCATTCCTGCACTAAATGGATCGGCGGACATGGCACCTCCATCGGCGGTGCCATCGTGGATGGCGGCAAGTTTAACTGGTCCCGCGGGCGGTTCCCAGAATTCACGCAGCCGGACGAAAGCTATCACGGGATCGTCTACTGGAATGCTTTTCGTAATTTGCCCGGGCTGGGCAATGTTGCTTATATCCTCAAGGCGCGTGTGCAGGGTATGCGCAATATCGGGATGTGCGCCAGTCCTTTCAATGCGTTCCTGTTCCTGCAAGGCTTGGAGACGTTACCGCTGAGGATTCGGCAGCAATGCCATAATACGCTGGCCCTGGCGCGCTGGCTTCGCAAGCATCGCCAGGTGGCCTGGGTTAATTACACCGGCTTGCCGGAGCATCCCTGGCATCGCGCAGCCCGGCGTTACCTGGCGGGCGGCTACGGCGCCGTATTAGGCTTCGGTATCCGGGGCGGTCGCAAGGCCGGTGAACGGTTTATCAATGCGGTCAAGCTGGCCAGTCACCTGGCCAACATCGGCGATGCCAAGACCCTGGTGCTCCATCCGGCCTCCACCACGCATCAACAGCTTAGCGGCCAAGCCCAGCGCGCTGCGGGCGTGACGTCCGAATTCATTCGCGTGGCCGTGGGCCTGGAAAATATCAATGATATCCAGGCCGATTTTGACCAGGCGCTGCAAGCGACGCGGTGACGACCGATAATGAACGACGGCAGGCGTAAAATAAATCATTTATGGTGATGGGAGAATGGCAAGTCATGGCAAGCACAAAATCGGCTTATGCGGCCTCGGGTGTGAATATTGACAACAAAATGGCGGCACTGCGGGCGGTAACAAAACTGGTGCGTGCGACCAAGGTGCCCGGTTTGCTCGGCGAGATCGGCTCCTTCGGTGGTTTTTTTGCCGCGCCGGGCAAGGACCAGGTGCTGGTGGCCAGCACCGATGGCGTCGGCACCAAGCTCAAAGTGGCGGGAATGACCGGACGACATGATACGGTGGGGCAGGATATTGTCAATCATTGTGTTAACGATATCCTGGTACATGGCGCCCGCCCGTTGTTTTTCCTGGACTATTTTGGAACGGCCCGCTTTAAGGGCAAAGTTTTCCAGGCCGTGGTCAAGGGTTTGTGTCAAGCCTGCCGTGCAAATGGGTGCGCGCTTATCGGCGGGGAGACCGCTGAGATGCCGGGACTGTATCCACCGGGTGAGTATGATTTGGTTGGCACGATTGTGGGCGTGGTGCCGCGCAAAGCGATCATCACCGGGAAAACCATTCGGCCTGGGGATATTCTGATCGGCCTCAAATCTTCCGGTCTGCACACCAACGGGTTTTCACTGGCGCGCAAAATAATTTTCGAGCAGGAAAAACTTAAGATCGGGGATATTCTCCCGGGCACCAGCCGAGTTGGCGTTTCCGGCCGCCGCGTGGGCGAAGCCCTGCTGGCGGTGCATGCCAGTTACTTGCATCCTGTGCAACGGCTGATGGAACGCGTGACCATCCGGGGCATGGCCCATATAACCGGCGGCGGTTTTTATGACAATGTGCCGAGAATTCTGCCAAAGTCAGTGGATGCCATATTTGATCGCTCCGCCTGGACGGTGCCGCCGCTTTTCCGGTTCCTGCAGGAACGCGGACGCGTGGCGTGCGAGGAAATGTACCGTGTCTTTAATATGGGCATCGGCATGGTGGTTATCGTGCGCGCCGCCGACCGGCATGTTGCCATGGCCGTATTGCGTCGGGCCAAGGTCGCTCCCGTGGAAATCGGCTGGATTGCAAAAGGCCATGGCGTCGTGCGGATGCTGAATTGATGCCGACTGTGCCCGCAACCTAATTTGGATGTTTGTCTCTGGGCAGTGTGATCGAATTCATCTCGGAAAAGGCGTCCGGCTACGCAAATACGCTTCGCCGGGACACGGCGGCGATCTCGGGCCGCCGGCGGGCTTGCCGCGCTTGCGCATACAGAAGCATAGCGTTACTTACGGTGCACCAATATCCAGCACAAGCTTGCCTTGCTTTTCCGAAGGCCGGCAGTTACCGGACACCCGAATTCGACACACGGTGTCACCGCTGTCGCGGAAATCAACGGTTATTATTTGTTATGTTGTTTGTTGCCGCTAATGATTCATGAACAACACGGTATGTGCTTGTTTTTGCCAGGTTCCTAATAACCGATTATAAACTGATGACAGACGACTGACTATTTTTGTCGAGGTAAAAAAATGAATAACAAGCTTATTAAAAATTCTACAAAATTAAAGAATG
>CAYYBV010000291.1:2017-2588 GCA_964469675.1 uncultured Verrucomicrobiota bacterium | reverse complement strand
GGTTGGCATCGTCATGCTCCAAAAATGGAATCAGGCCAGCGGCCACACTGACCACCTGCTTGGGCGAGGCATCCATGTATTGAACCGAATCCTTGGGCTTTTCGAGAAACTCGCCGCGGTAACGGACCGAGACATTGTCCTCCTTGAATCGCCCCTTCTCGTCCACGGGCGCATTGGCCTGGGCAATGACAAAATTCTCTTCCTTATCAGCGGCCAGATACTCCACTTTGGAGGTCACGCAGCCGTCTTCCACCTTGCGGTATGGCGTTTCGATGAAACCAAAATCGTTAACCCGCGCATAGGTGCTCAGGGAAGAAATCAGGCCGATATTCGGGCCTTCCGGTGTTTCGATGGGACAGATACGGCCATAGTGACTGCTATGCACGTCACGGACTTCAAACCCGGCGCGTTCGCGGCTCAAGCCGCCGGGGCCCAGCGCGCTGAGGCGCCGCTTATGGGTGAGCTCCGAGAGCGGGTTGGTCTGATCCATGAACTGGCTCAACTGGCTGCGCGAAAAAAAGTCGTGCACCGATGCCGAAAGCGACTTGGGATTAATCAGCCGCTGGGGCGT
>CAYYBV010000291.1:0-2007 GCA_964469675.1 uncultured Verrucomicrobiota bacterium | reverse complement strand
CATAAACACCATGCGCTCGCGCAAAGTGCGCTGGGTACGGGCCAGGCCTATCCGGCACTGGTTCTCCACAAGCTCGCCGACCGTGCGTAACCGCCGACTACCCAGATGGTCGATATCATCAACAATGCCTTTACCCCGCGAGAGGTTAATCAGATAACGCAGCGCTTCCACAAAATCCTCGTTATCAAGCATCCGCAGGTTCTTTTCCTTCTTCAGCCCCAGCTTCTGGTTGATCTTGTAGCGCCCGACGCGCCCGAGGTCAAAGCGACGTGGATCAAAAAAGAGGTTTTTCAACATCTGCCGAGCGTTGTTGACAGTTGGGGGATCGCCGGGCCGCAGTTTTTTAAAAATATCCTTGAGCGCCTCTTCCTCGGAATGAGTAGAATCCTTCTGGATGTTGCGCAGGAAAAGGCCCTCATCCCAAGAGACATCCACCACATCCACGGAGCTGAACTTGGCCGCGACCATCTGCTTGAGCAGATTACGCGTAATGGCGTCATAACGACGGCCCAAAATGGCCTGGGATTCAACATCAATGATATCTTCCTTAAGCACCCGGTGCAACAGCTGCGCGTCTTCGACCGTGCCGCGCAAATTCAGTTTTTCGACCTTGTAAAAAAGCCCCAGCAATTCTTCATCGGAACCATAGCCTACGGCACGCAGAAAGGTGGGCGCCATGAATTTGCGCCGGCGGTGCTGACGATCCAGATAGATATGGATTATGCCACTGGCGTCAAACTGCACTTCCACCCAGGATCCGTGGTCCGGGATCAGCCGGAAGGAATAGATTGTGGAGCCGTTGGCATGCATCGCCTGTTCAAAACATATCCCGGGCGACCGGTGCAGCTGGCTAACCACAACGCGCTCGGCCCCATTAATGACGAAACTGCCACTCTCGGTCATAACGGGGATCTCCCCCATATAGACCACTTCCTCGCACACTTCTTGCACGTTTTTCAGACGGAAGGTTACATGCAGAGGCGCGGCGTATGTCTTCCCTTCCTTGATGCAATGGTAAGGGCTGTCCTTGGGCGGCGTAAATTCGTATTTAACAAAATCAAGCACCAGCCGATTATCATAACTTTCGATCGGAAAGACTTCCTTGAACACAGCCTGCAAGCCAATCGGCTTGCGGTGGTTGGGCGCCACACCCATTTGCAGAAAGTCTTTGTATGATTTTGATTGTAACTCGATCAAGTCCGGCGGCTCAATAACATCCTTCAATTTGCCAAAATTAATGCGCTCCATTATTTCGCACCTTCCCTTTGACAAGCCAACCACTCGGCCAGATAATTCAAACCGCCGCCCTGCTGTCGGCACACCCGGACAAACCAGCCTACACGCATGGTGGCCGGCCAACCCATAGCCCGTCCACCATTATTCGACCAAATGAAAAGCTTACTTGATTTCCACCTTGGCCCCGGCCTTTTCGAGCTGCTCTTTCATTTTGGCGGCCTCATCTTTGGAAACGCCTTCCTTGACGTTCTTGGGCGCGCCCTCTACCAGATCCTTGGACTCCTTCAGCCCCAGACCGGTGATTGCCCTGATTTCCTTGATGACCTGAATTTTCTGTGCGCCCGCGCTGGCCAGGACAACAGTAAACTCCGTCTTGGCTTCCGCCGCCGCGCCACCGGCCGCACCGGCCGCACCGGCAGGCATGGCCATCATCGGCGCCGACGCCGAAACACCCAGACGCTGTTCCAGAGCCTTGACCAGCTGCGAAAGTTCCAGCACGCTGATCCCTTCAACCCAGCTGACAAACTCGGCCATTTTACCTTCAATTTTGACGTCGGATGTTTTTTCCGGCGCCGTTGCATTTTCTGCTGTGACTGCTTCCGTCATAGTGTGCTCTCCTCTGCTACATGCTACCGCTTTACTGCGGTTTTCCTTTTTTTTCCTGCACCGCTTTAATGACATAGACCAGACTGGCCACTTTTTGCCTGAAGACCCCCGCCAACTGCGTCATGGGCGCCGCGACGGTGCCGACCAACATGCTGAGCAATACCG
>CAYYBV010000290.1:0-2614 GCA_964469675.1 uncultured Verrucomicrobiota bacterium | reverse complement strand
ACCGGCCAGACCGACGGCCTCACCGGCTCGAACCTCCAAGTCGATCCCGTCCAGCACCGTATGCTTGACCTCGGGACTGGTCAGTTCCGACTCAATACCCGTGGTGAAGACCGTTAGTTGATGCCCGCTATCCGCCAGGGTACGGGCCAGTTTCGTGGTCACCAATCCCTCGGCCGTGCGGTTGAAAAAATGGTAGGAAATAAGAAAAATGCGCATGAAGTTATGTCATTGCTGTAGGCACGGGCGTGTCGCCCGTGTCTGGAGTTTGGCAGAATTCAACGGGTTTGTTTCCTGCGCCGGGCGGCGCCTTGGAATGCGGCGGGTGCACACGCCGCCCTGGTACGGGCCGGCTTTGACGGCCCCGTAGCGGGGCGGCGTCGAAGCCGCCGGCACTCCAGGGAGGCTGCTGCCTCTGGATTATCCAGCCTTTGAAATGGGGGGACGGGTCAGGGGAATAGCTCCGCTATACGTTCACGGAAGGGGGGCATGGCGAAACGTGCGACCCGCGTAATGGCTGTTGCGGCGAGCCGCTGCCGCCGATCCGCATCGTGGATCAATTCCAGCGTTTGTTCCCGCCATTCTTCGCGGGTATGCCAAAGGCAGCCCGCCTGACCGTCGGTGCCCACAATCTCCGGCTGGCCTCCGCCTGCAAAGACCACCGGCACGCACCCCGCGCTCATCGCCTCGACGGTGACAATCCCGAAATGCTCCATGCCTTGGGGGTGCGCTTCCATATCCAGGCCCTCGCCAACGGCGTGCCAGAACAGCGACGATTCCCCATACAACCGTTCCAGTTCTGAGCGCTCGATATCCAAGTGAAAATGCACCGGCAAGTCTTGGGTGGCGGCCTGCACGCGCGCCACATACTCGGCATCTTGGACAAAACCGGCCAAGTGCAATTCCCACCCCGTCAGTCCACCCGCGCACAGCCTTTGGAACTGCTCCGCCATTTCCAATTGCCGTTTGGTCCGACCATGGCCAAGAAACCGCCCGGCGCCCAAAATCCACGGTTTTTTCGGTAGGGGCGCAATCGGTGCTACCGGCGGATAGAGCACCGCTGCCGGCCTTCCCCAACGCCGGGCAATCCACTTGGCAGTGAATTGCGAATTTCCTAAGACGGTCCGCCACGAACGCAACCGCAGCCGGTTTCCCCAGCCGCGTACCGGCACTAAGGGGAACTCGCACAGAATCATTGCCTGCCGGTTAAGTGTCAGCCGGGGCGGAGTGCTATCCTGTAAAAGTACCGCATCGAACCGGCGGTCATAAAGCGCCTGGCGCAACTCGCGCAGTGGACCGTGAATGATCGGTGTACGGCAGAAATGAATACTTTCGCAACCAGCCAATTCTGGGAAGAAATTCGCCGCCTGTTCCGCCACGAACTCACCGGGCAAATGCAAAAAGACCTCATGCCGTTCTGCCAGCGCTGCCGCAATCGCAAAAATGAAAACACCGCCGCCGCCATGACTCGGCCCGTAGGCGTTGCTGTAAATGGCAATGCGCATGTGTAGGGGGGCTCAGGCGGTGTAACCAGTGACCGGTGAATCAGTAGCTAATTATGAAAATTGGACAGTGTCTGCTGTAGCAAAGCGATTTTATCGCGTCAGTGACGCCTCGGCGGGCTACAAGCCATTTGCTACACTTATGAATAATTCAGGCTAAAAGATATTGATTCGGCCGGGCACTGGCGTTCGTATCTCAGAAAGACTGGGAAACCCCATTGGGTTACTAGGCCCAATCATTGTGCCAATCGTAATTTCTGCGTATAATTTTGGCCGGGCAGCCGGCCACCACACAGTGGGGTTCATCGAAGCGTCGGGTTACAACTGCCCCTAGCGCGACTAGGGTTCCATCGGCGACGCCGGCACCCGGGGCGAACAGGATACGCGATGCGATATAACAGCCCTTTCCGATGCGAATGGATTGGTCTATGTGTTCACGGGTAGTGCCGTGCGTCCAAAATTGGCTAGCGCGTCCCGCAATCCACGTATTGTCACCGATGTGGATTTCCGCCGCAAGGTCAAAATAGTGCTCGGCGATAATCCGGACGTTGTTGCCAATCATGCACGCGCTGTTGCCCAGGAACTGGTTGCCAGAACGGATTCGTGTTCCGGAACCGGCTTCAAACCGGCCGCAGGCCATCACGCAATTACCGCCGATCTCCACATCGCGCCCCAAGATGCATTTCGTCGGCGCGGTGATTGCCGTTTTCCACCCGATCCGGAGATTTTCAGATTGACGCAACCCTAGCAGGGAATAGGCCAAACAACGTAGCCGATTGGTGGGTAATCGCGAGACAGCAGCCAAGATGTAGCGATAATTGTTCACGCGAATTCGGATGTGTTGAGAAAGGCGCAAGAAGAAACAGCGGGCATCAGAGCTCGGAACGTAAGCACTGGGGCAAATTCTTGACTGATAAAAGGTAATGATGCGATTATTCGGATCATTGCCTGTAGAGACGGCCGTAGCTGGACGCTGTTGCAGATATCGGGAAAATGCGTGATCGTTCTTGGCACGTTATCGCTGTTTCCGTCCGAACCACAGGGTCACACAATTTTAGCATCGCGGCGGAAAAGCCGTCCACGTCGCGTGGGGACACTTGGATTCCAGTATCACC
>CAYYBV010000289.1:0-2625 GCA_964469675.1 uncultured Verrucomicrobiota bacterium | reverse complement strand
TCGGAAATACCCGCAAAAATATCAGGCTCTTCATCCGTAAATTCGTTTTCCCGGATTGCCTGCATATTGGTGGGGGTGATACGCACATGTGGAAGAACTCCTTTTTGGTAATAGGCCGGCCCCTTTTCCAGCACGATCCTTTGCATGGCAATATAAAGTACGCAGCCATTGGCAAGCGGAATAACGTTGCGTATCCGGTCATCACCGCGCGTCGGGGCTCCGATCAGCATGGCGCCCTTGCAGACACTCAGCAGCCCGGCCGGGACTTCGGCGGCGCCGGAAGTGTCCTGATCAATCAGTACCATTACGGGTTTACCCATTGGTCGGCTGGCCTTGGCCTGATAAGCGGCCGTGGCCGTGTCGTGCCCATCCCGCAGGATGAACAGTGTTTCGCCCGCTTGCGCAAACAGGCTGCTGATTTCGACGACGGACTCCAAGTCCATGCCGTCAGCACCGCGAATATCCAGGATTACACCAAAGCAATTGGTGCCTCGCCAAGCATCGAGTTGTTCCACGATGACAGTCCCCGAATTAGTGTATAAGCCGTTTACCTTCAGGTAGCCAATGCCCTGGGGCCAGGTTTCCGTTGTGCCCGTGACCGGCGTCTGAATGGCGGAGCGCTTCATTTTGACCACGCGCGTATCCGTGCTTTTTTCATTGGCCCTGACCGTCAGCTCCAACTCCTGGTCCTTGGCGCCCCGCAGAAGCCGGACAATGGATTCTATGGGCATGCCTTCCGTGCTTTGGTGTTCGATTTTTACGATCAAATTGGTTGCGCACAAGTTGGCCTTCGCCGCGGGACTGTTACTGACGACTTCAATAATCTGGGGCCATTTGTCCTGAATTCGGAATTTGCATCCGATTCCATAAAAAACACCTTTTTTCTCATCCAGTCGTTGCCTGGCCTGGTCCTTGGTCAGGATAGCGCCGCCGGATGGATCGATCGCGGCGACGACCGCATTTAGAATATTGCTCGCCAGAGACGCAGTTTCAAAAACCACATGCTGGTCTTCCAGGATGGCGCCGATTTCAGAAACGCCGCTCAGCATGTCGCGTACGGAGACTAATCGCGCCGTGGAGCCGGGTTTTTCTGCCAGTGCCGGTTTCTGGTCAGCCTGGGCAATCGCTATGCATGCCATCAGGAGCATGGCGGCGGGCATTGATTTAATCATTAATTTTCCCTGTATAAAATTGCACCCGGGCATTGCTTTTTTTTACCTTAGCTTTCAAATTTCTTTTATGCTGGCGCAGTTTGGTCGCCAGTTTTGGGCGTTGCAAGGCCAGTATCTGGATGGCCAGAATGGCGGCATTGACCGCCCCGCCAGAACCCAAAGCCACCGTGGCCACGGGAATACCGGCCGGCATCTGCACGGTTGCGAGCAAGGCATCCAATCCGTTCAGCGCGCTGCTTTTAACCGGTACGCCGATTACCGGCAGGCTGGTGTTGGCCGCCAGCACTCCCGCAAGGTGTGCCGCGCCACCCGCCGCAGCAATGATAACCTTTAGTCCGCGCCGAGCTGCGCCAGTCGCATAGGCGGCGGCCAGTTCGGGAGTACGGTGTGCGGAAATCACCCTTGTTTCGGATGGTACGCCGAACCTCGCCAGGACTTTGACCGTGGCTTCCATCAGGGGCCAGTCCGAATCGCTACCCATGACTACGCCGACTTCGGGGTTGGATAAAACGGGTTTCATAATCGTGCCGGTATTTTTTTTGTCGCTTGTCAGCCATTTGCCAGTGTAATGCCGCCCGGTTGAATACTCGTTATGCCGTCATTGCTTGCCTCGGGCGGCGCCTTGGGCGAACAAAATAAGTATTGAAGCGCGCGGCAGTTGAAATTTGGCAGAGCGGGCATCCGGATGCAAGTCAAAAGAGTTCCTTTGGCGTTAAGCACATTTTACGGCAAATGCCAGTGTGACCACAAGAGCGAGCAAAGCGTGTCGCCCGGCACCCTCTGATAATAGGCGGTGAACAGACTGCCGTCAGCCAGTTCGACAGTCGAAGGATATCCGAGGTCGCCGTCAAGCCCATCATTGCGGATAATCCAATCGTGCGCCCATGTGTTCCCGTTGTCCTGGCTGAAGGCGATGCGTTGGCCGAAGGGTGCCTGGCGGTAACCGTAGGATAAAATCAGCAGGCCTGACGAGTGGCGCAGCAAATGGGGGGGGGCGCCGTGGAATCCAAGCGGCCGCATCTCCCCCCACGTCCTGCCCCCATCCATTGATTCGGTCTGCACCAGGCTGAAGCCTTCCAAGCCCGCGTCTTCCAGTGTATCACCCTGCCGTTTCTCCACCCTAATCATGCCGATCAGCCTGCCTGAAGGAAGCTCCACGAGATGCGGCTCGCAGAAATTAATCCCCTGCGTTGCTGCCCGGCGCGGCACGTTGCCTAGTATTTCCCAACGCTTGCCGCCATCCGTGCTCCGGGCGGCGCAAACAGCCCCCTGGCGCCTGTCCTCCCAGTCCTTAAAGCTTTTGCCAAGATACAATAGATCGCCGTTTTGGAGACAGATGGGACCGTGCGGGGCGGTGACCGGCGCCTTAATCGGTGCGCTCCATGTGGCGCCACCGTTATCGCTCAAGATAATCCAGGATCCGATCCATTGGCGCATGGTTGCTTCGGTCCAC
>CAYYBV010000288.1:0-2628 GCA_964469675.1 uncultured Verrucomicrobiota bacterium | reverse complement strand
CGGCCAGACCGGGTCCATCATCCGGTAACGATGGCGCGTCCAACCCTCGCGGGTGATTACACACGGAAACACAGGAACACCGGTCATTTTCGCGATCAGCCCCAGCCCGCCGGCAATATTGGCCGTCTTGCCAAGGAATTGGATGGTTACGCCTGGCGTTCGCGAGCGCACGTCCGGCAACATAGCCAGCACTTTGCCGGCGCGGATGTTACGAATAATACCTTTAAGCACCGATGCGCTGCGCTGAAGCGTTTCAAAACCAGTCCCCATGCGCATGCGATGGATATATTCCTCCACCAGCTGGTTTTTCTGGTTGCCGGTTACGGTAAACAAATGGACACCGCACGCCAGGCTGGTCAACGTGGCTATTTCCCACGAGCCCATGTGCGCGGCGGCAATAATGGCGCCCTGGCCAGTTTGCACATGCGCCAGAATTTTACGGTCTGAATCACCAACATCCACCACCGAACGGACCCACGCCGGCGAGCTGATCGGAATCCGGACCATTTCCACCACCGTAAAACAAAAATTACGCCACGACCGCCAGGCAATACGGTTCACCTCACAATCGGAATAACGCGCGCCAAATACTTCCCGAATACGGGCTTTGGCCACCGATACGCGATAACGCCAAACATAAAAAACGAGCCAGGCAATCCCCCAGCCCAATCCCAGCGCCAGGCGGTAAGGCAGATGCTGAACCAAGCCCGCCACGGCACGCACCGCCAAGTATTCCACAACATGTTTCGCCCGGTATTTCATGACGGTAATTTACCTCGTTTGCGCAAACTCAATAAAAGACTCTGCGTCATAACCACCGCTCCCTGCGCACACACCTCGTGACAGCAGCAGCAGCCAATACAGACGGAAGGATTCAAGACCGGAACAGGCCCTTCGGCCAGGCACAGGGCGGTGACGGGGCAAGCTTTGACACATAAGCCACACTTTACACAGCGCGGTGTAAACGATGGTCGGATCCACACATACGGAGCCAACCACCGAACCAACCCGACTGGTATCCAATTTAGAAAACTGGCAGCCACGGGCAAGCGCAACGGCGGACGCTGGAGCGGTAAAGGCACATTTCCAACCAACTCGATCTGGCTCCAATCAGCGACACCCACGCCCATCCGTTGCAACAAGTCAAGATAAGCAACTTTGCCAGGAGGAATTTTCAAAATGTGGCACAGGGCGGCATCCAGGGCCACGCCGTCAGCCGACCCGGCCAAAAACCCAAGCGGCACAAGATTCCCGGAAGTCGGGCCATTGCCTTCCATGGCCACGACCGCATCACTGATAGTCAACCCCGGTTTGACGCGCGCATAGAGCGCGGCTAAGAAGGCGGAAAATTGGCGCGGAGTGGGATATTGCTTATGCAACATGGTTTTCTGAAAGCCCGGGATGGTGCCGTAAATATTTTTGACCGCATTCGTCAAGGTCGTCAGCATATGTGTTTTCAGTTTGGGCACATTGATGACTAACGCCGCATCCAATACGGGCTTGGCCACACTATAAATAACGCCATCGTGATCAAACTGCACCGAACCGGATTTTTCCAAATTGACAAGCGGAACCGATTCTTCGGCGCACATGGTCTTGAAACCAGTTTTCTCCCAAACCTGCTCCATGCGCATCACGCTCATACCGCTATCGGCTACCACAGGGAGTCCACCCGCGGTTTTTACCATGCGGATCAAGGCGCGCACCACTTCCGGATGTGTGGTGACGGCTTTTTCCGGAGAACGGGCGCTCAACATATTAGGCTTCAGCAGCACCGTCTGCCCAGGCCGCACCCAGGCAGACATTCCTCCAAGGTCGGCCATCAGCTGCGCAACCGCTGCATGAACATTGGCGGGGGAATAATCATAACAGGCTGAGAGCGCGACTTTGGGGCGCATAGTATTTGTTTTTCTTGATGCGCAGCGGGTGTCTTTAGCACCTTAAGGTTGTATGCCGATTTTTAAACAAGCCGTCTACGCAGAAACACTTGCCGTCCAATTCTCCTGGCTCACCTCTGCCATAACTTGCGGATTGGGGGTTACACCAATGCCAACGGCCGACGACGGCCGAAATTTCCCCGGCAACGGATTGGCCGGCAGTGGGTGGCAAAGATTTTTATCATAAAATTTTATGGAATTCGAAATATCCGATGGATATTTGATATTTGGCAGTGTAGCTAGGCTCAAGGAAAATGTAACGCCCAGAGCCGATTCGCCCATGGCGCCGATCCAGCAAGGCACCCCGCCATCCCGGCAAATATCATGAATGGCCAACGCATTAGTTATACCACCGACCCGGCCATGCTTGATATTGACATAACGGCAGGCCTTGACCTGCAGGGCTTTGCGGGCCTTGTCCGGAGAGTAGATGCTTTCATCAAGGCAAATCGGGGTGCGGATTTTTTTCTGCAAGATCGCATGGTCGATTAAGTCATCGTTTTTAAGCGGCTGCTCGATCATCGCCAGATTACAACGATCAAGTTTTTTGAACATTTCCGCATCAGCCAGCGTGTAAGCGCTGTTGCAATCCACATGCATTACCAGCCGGGGAAAGGTGGCACGCACCGCCCGGACCATTTCCAAGTCCCATCCCGGGCAATACTTCAATTTTATCCGGGGAAAACCTTCT
>CAYYBV010000287.1:472-2630 GCA_964469675.1 uncultured Verrucomicrobiota bacterium | reverse complement strand
AAAGAGTTCAATCTGCGCAAGCACCTGGTTGGTAAAACTGTTGGACATCACGAAGCTGGGATGCCCCGTGGCGCAGCCCAGATTGACGAGCCGGCCTTCAGCCAGCAGAACAATACTGCGCCCACTCGGGAAAGTAACTTTATCAACCTGCGGTTTGATGTTTGTCCATTGGTAGTGCCGGATTTTTTCAACCTCAATTTCCGAATCAAAATGTCCAATGTTACAGACCACGGCCATGTTTTTCATCCGGCGCATGTGCCGCTCGGTAATCACAGAGCAACAGCCGGTGGCAGTTACGAACAAATCACCAATAGCACAAGCCTGATCCATGGTCACAACTTCATACCCCTCCATAGATGCCTGCAAGGCGCAAATCGGATCGATTTCGGCCACCATCACGCGCGCACCTTGACCACGCAACGATTGGCAAGAGCCCTTGCCAACGTCACCATATCCTGCCACCACAGCGACTTTGCCGGCCAACATTATATCGGTAGCCCGCATGATGCCATCCACCAGCGAATGGCGACAGCCGTAAAGATTATCAAACTTGGACTTCGTCACCGAATCGTTGACGTTAAAAGCTGGAAACAGCAGTCGCTTTTTTTCCATCATCTGATACAAACGATGCACGCCTGTGGTGGTTTCCTCGGAAACGCCCATAATCGCGGGCAGAATCCGTTGAAACCGCTTCGGATCCCTGCGCCTTGATTTTTTCAACTGATTCAACAGGGCGCGCTCGTCGGGGCTGCCGGGTTTGGCATCCAGAATCTTGGGATTTTCCTCCGCCTGACGCCCCAGGTGCACAAAAAGCGTGGCATCGCCGCCGTCATCCAAAATGGTGGTGGGGCCTTGGCCGTGCCCCCAATCCAGCGTTTGATCCATATACTCCCAGTATTCCACCAGAGACTCGCCCTTGTAGGCAAACACCGGTGTGCCACGCGCGGCAACCGCGGCGGCGGCATGATCCTGAGTCGAAAAGATATTGCAACTTGACCATCGAACCCGAGCGCCTAAAGCTTGCAGGGTCTCGATCAAGACCGCCGTCTGGATAGTCATATGCAGTGATCCGGTAATCCGCGCGCCGCGCAGCGGACGCTGGCGGCCATATTCCCGACGCAGCGCCATCAGCCCCGGCATTTCCACCTCAGCGCAATCTATTTCCTTGCGCCCCCAACCAGCCATACTTATGTCTGCTACGGTAAATTGTTTCCTTTGTTTGGTCATAAAATAACTTCCATTGCCCTTTCCCAGCGGCATCTTATTTTGCGTATTTAGACTGCAGTCGCCTACTGTTGTGCCGAACAGCAGTCAGTCCTTCGATCATGGATTTACAGTGCGCGCCGCAGTGCCGCGACCTTATCGGTTTTTTCCCAAGTAAACGAATCAAGGTTTTTCGTCCGCCCGAAATGCCCGTAGGAACAGGTCGCGCGATAAATGGGTCGCAACAATTTCAAATGTTCAATGATCTGTGCCGGCTTGAGTCCGAAAACACGGGTTACGGCCCGCTCAATTTTCATATCCGCAACCAGGCCGGTGCCAAATGTCTGAACCAACACCGAAACCGGGTCGGCGAACCCAATGGCATAGGCCAGTTGAACTTCACATCGGCGCGCCAGTTTGGCCGCCACGATATTTTTGGCAATATAACGGGCCATGTAAGCGGCGCTGCGGTCTACCTTGGATGGATCTTTGCCGGAGAAAGCCCCACCACCATGCCGGCCCATGCCGCCATAGGTGTCGGCGATAATTTTGCGCCCGGTTAGCCCCGTATCTCCCTGCGGGCCACCGACGACAAAACGACCGGTCGGATTGATCAAATAGCGCGTTCGCGCATCAAGATATCTGGAGGGGATCACCTTGTGAATTATTTCATTGATAATCGCCTTGCGCAACTTTGTATAAGCCACATCTGGAGCATGCTGGGATGAGATAACCACCGTATCCACACGCACCGGTTTGTCATTTTCATAGATTACCGTGACCTGCGATTTACCATCAGGCCGCAGGAAGGGCAGCTTCCCACTGCGTCGTGCGGCGGCTAGGGCGCGTGTCAGACGGTGGGCATACATAATTGGCATTGGCATCAGTTCAGGGGTTTCGTCACAGGCATATCCAAACATCATACCCTGATCACCGGCACCTTGCTCCTTAAACA
>CAYYBV010000287.1:0-462 GCA_964469675.1 uncultured Verrucomicrobiota bacterium | reverse complement strand
AATATCTGGCGATTGGCGATCCAGGGCTACCATCACAGCACAGGAATTGGCATCGAACCCCATGGCGGCATCCAGATAACCGATTTCCCTGATCGTTTCCCGCACCACATCAGCGTAATTCACGGATGCTTTGCTAGTAATCTGGCCGGCGATTATTGCCATACCAGTGGCAACCAAAGTTTCGCATGCCACACGGGCATGTTTATCTTGTGCCAGGTTGGCATCCAATACAGCGTCTGAAATTGCATCCGCTATTTTATCGGGATGCCCGTCGGTCACTGATTCCGAGGTAAACATCTGTCGTTTAGTAGACATAATAAACCTTCCTTTTTAAAAGCACTTTCGCCAGATCACTGTTTTGTAAATTAAATGATACCAAGATCACTCCTTCAGTTCAAGAATTTCCGGCGCAATCTTTTTGGTCAATTCTCGAAATATCTCATACACATCCGTGGATGATTG
>CAYYBV010000286.1:0-2651 GCA_964469675.1 uncultured Verrucomicrobiota bacterium | reverse complement strand
CCAGCCATTGCGATTGCATCAACCGCTGATGCGAGGGCTGCACGAAGCAAAACGACAGAGTCGTATTTGTCCTGATACAACTTGTAGAAGTCGTCGAGTGAAATGCCATGGATGAACGGTAACGACAGGTCTAGAAGCTCCATCAAGCCAGGGAACGTCTGTGGTTCTGGAGTTGTGATAAGGCTGTTACTAGACTCTGCTGTGTAAAAATTGGTCGGTAGCACCATGTTCCATGGCGCTGCTTGGTGCATCGATAAAGCGTCCCACGAATTTCGCCCCTCCTTGGATGCCCCCTCCACCAGTAGTATTCGTTCAGGCAGATAAATGGCTCGTCCATCCTCAATGAGAGATCGGGCATCGTCGAACCATGTTCGAATAACTGAGCTCTGAAAATGGACGAAGCCGGGCCACATTGTCTTGCCTTGTATTTTCGGCAACAGGACACTGGGAACAGTGAACTGAAATGGCGCATTCAACTTGTTGATCAGCTTGACGGTAATAGTTTGACCACCGCTGCCAAACATCAAACAGGTATCCGAAAGAAGTAGTGAAACCTTCGGTATCTGCCAGAGCAACTGGGCATCGTTCAGCTTAGTCCAGGTTTTCCCAACGGCGGAAGTGTTGACGGTTTTAACGAATTTTGAGTAGCCATCAAGGCCACCTATTATACCTTCGTATCCCAAGTCAGAGAACTCTGATATGCTAGAAAATGGTTTGGCAAGGGCCGTTTTCATGATTTTTCTCTATTATTCGATGTGAAACGCCTGTCATTGTATACCATTGGCAGAGCGATATGATTATTTACTATCGTTTAATATACAATAGACAATTGTCTTAACAGATTGCCAATAAAAACCACGACCACATGGATGGCTAAAACCGCGTTTGTTGGGGTCAAACCTTACACAGCTAATCTTGATTTGATGTTTTACTGGCGGCATGAGAATAACAGTGGCGATCCCGGTTGTCGCGGCGGGCCGACACGCAGGCAGGATTGCCTGCTTTACGTTTCCGACAGGCAGGATTGCCTGTCTCACGTTTTCCTCCGCGAACTCCGCGTCTCCGCGTGAGACGGGCTTGGGCGCATGGAAGACATATTGTATAAAAATGACGGTTAATTACTCGGTGCTCAGATCATTTATTTGTTTTACGGAAAGATCTTTTATTCCTATGATATTACCATCCTTGGTTTCAATAATATACTTGGCTTTTGAGATGAAATCATACCTAAACACGATTTTGTTTTTATAGGCGGATAAAAACGTTCCGTTTGCTTTTTCATATGGCAGTGTGCCACGTGAAATAACACTGCCGTCTTTAGCAAACCACACACTTTCCTTTTCAATATCGTCTTCATAACGAACTTTGGCCATTATTGTTCCGTCTTTGTAATAATACATGAAGGGCCCATGTTGTTTGTCATCGACAAAATAACCGGTTAATTGTATGATGCCGTTGTCGTAGAATGCGGTGCCGTTTCCATTCAACATACCATTGACTTTTTTTGCCTTTTCGTTGAGGTTTCCGTTTTCATAATAACTACGACAATATTGCGTCTTTCCAATCGTAAACACACACTTGCTATTTTCTTTCTCATATTTAATTCCAAATAATTTAACGCTATATTCCCTTGGGCGTTCATAAAATTTTATTTTTACAGTTAAGCACAAAACTATTAATAATAATATTGTTAAATATAAAAAATCTGTTTTTTCTAATTTAATCATACGCAAAATCCGGTTTATTAATTATTTTTTAGATGTTTTCGTGCATTGACGGTGGCCGGCCAGCCATCGGACCAAGCGGTTTCACACGCTATCGCTTAGGTCATGTTTTGCTCCGCGCCTCCGCGTGAGACGGGCTTGGGCGCCTGGGGTGTCCGTTCTGCCTGTTTTCTCCGGTTCATGGTTTTGGGGCGGCGGACTGGGCGGCGGCCCAGGCCTGCCAGGCGGGGACGTCCAGGCCGAAGTCGCGGCCGGTGAGGTTCTGGAGGGTGCGCTCGGCCCAGAGCTGGACGAGGAATCCGCTCCGGGCATAGCACCAGCCGTCGCCATTCCCGCGCTGCCACCACTCCGAATGTTCCTGGCTGGTTCTCAAGTCGGCAAGCTTCTTGATCGCCGGGGGGACGGCCGCCAGGTCGCCGACATACGCCGCGGCGTTGCCCGCGTCGACGGTGGAGGTCGCCGGGGTTTCAAAAAAGGCGAGCCAGTCCAGGGCGAATTGTTTTTCCGGAGTGTCGTCGGGGGCGTTCAGGACGGGGGCGAGCAGCTGGCGGGCTTGGGCGGGGCCGGCCAGGGTGATCACGGCCCGGATGCAGGCGCACCGCACGTTTCTGACATGCCAATCCACCGTCAGGTCGCCGCGATTCACCCCGTTGGTGTCCAATGGCGGAAGGGCGGGCCGTTTCGTGCCGTTCTGTTTCCGGTATTTCGCCTCGACATCCGCCATCAGGGTGACCAGCCGGGGCGCGTAACCGGCCTGGTGTGACTGGCCCAGTTGCTGGATGACTTCCGCCTTTACCCTCAGGGATGGGTCGTCCAGGGCGGGCGCGATTTCCCCCGCCACCGCCTCCGCCCCCCACCAGCCGGCCAGCAGCTTGACCGCCATCAGGCGGCTTTCGCTTTGATCCGCGGCGGCGGGGCGGGCGACAA
>CAYYBV010000285.1:0-2654 GCA_964469675.1 uncultured Verrucomicrobiota bacterium | reverse complement strand
ACCCGGCGGTAAAGGCTCCCAGGCTGGATAAGAGGTTGGCCACAGCGGATTGCAACCCAAAAAAGGTGGCCAGAAAATCAGGCGGGATCACTTTGCCGATCATATTTTGCCAGGCGTTGGCGGCCAGCCCCGAGCCCATCCCCTGCCAGACCAATGCCAGGAACGTCATAATCAAACCGGCAGTCGTGCCGATTTCAGGCAGCGACCAGGCGATCAAGGCCAGAAACAGGAAAGGCACCCGCTCGTTGATGGTGTTGATCAGGACAAATGGTTTCAGAACTGCCATCCGACTGATTCTTTTGGATGTAAAGAGCTGGGGAAGCAGCCAGCCCATATTGTGGATGGCAGGAACCAGCCCGATCAAGGTGGCCGATTCGGTCATGGTGGAGACGAACAGCGGCAGGATGGTGGTGAAACTGGCAAGCCCAATCGCCAGCCCAAAAAAGCCGCCATCGACCAGGTTGACCAGGACGTTGTGCTTGAAATCGTTGCGCGATGAAAGGGTCATACTGCACGTTTTCTAGAAAACCTCAACCCCGGCAATACCGGGGTTGAAAGATATGGAGCCTCAGCTCAGCGTTGAATTCAACGTAAACAGGCACGGGGAGGTTATTGATAAGTAGTCTCTTCCTCGTCATCCATCCAGACATCGTCATCATCATCTTCGTCTTCTAGTTCTTCCCATTCTTCCAATTCTTCTTCTTCTTCCTCTTCCCAGTCGTTGTCGTCAACAGCTTCTGCGGTGGGAGAGTAGGTCTTGCAGCCTGCATCCGGGTCCAGCTCGACCATGGCTGCGCTGCAATAGCCTTCATCAAGGAAGGCGCAATCGATGTAATGGCAACGAATTTTTGGCATCTTAATCCTCCTGCCTGTTATTTATCATCTGTCTTCGAGGGTGCAAGACGTGCCAGATTTAACCCGAATAAGATCAACATGCAAATTGCTGAAAGCACACAAAATGGACAAATCGCGTGGATGACCGCTATCTCCAAATAGGTCAGATAAGCGGAAAATAAGATCCCAATGAGAGAAAACCCAAAATTGATCATCAAGCCCTGGTCCTGCCAAAAGCCGCCCCGTTTTTCAAGAAGCAGCAGGGCAATGATGGCCAAAAACCCGACGGCACCCAACCCGGCAACCGGAATTCCGCCGATCATGGAATAGCGGCTGATGTTCACCGACCAACAATCCCCGATGCCCTGCAGGCACATTCCTTTATTGTTGGTGTATTTCAGAATGATAAGGTACACCGCATCGAGAAAGCCGATACCCGCAATGGCCAGGCTCCATACCCAGAGTTTGTGTGTTTTCATCCGTAATCGGTTATCTTTCCATTCATTAAAGGGAATACATTGACGGTATACCCGGCAGGAAGCGATTTTACCCCAGAGGGCAAAATCAGTAAAGCATTTGCTCGGGTTAATGCAAATAAATTGCCAGATCCCTGGTGTCCTGACAACCTGACAACGGCCTTACCATCCTGCTCATCCAAAATTGCGCGCAGATAGCTTTCGCGGCCGTCCGATTCCACCGGCTCAACCAATTTCGCCTGAAGCATACGCGGTTGATGGTCGGTTATTCCTGACATCTTCATCAGCATGGGGACAACAAAAATCAGGCAACCGACAAATGCCGAAACCGGATTCCCCGGCAACCCCACGACTGGCACACCGCGGTATCTGCCAAACGCCAATGGCTTGCCGGGGCGCATGTCCACTTTCCAAAAGGTCAGATCCCCGTTTTGGGTGATGACTTTGCGGATGAAATCAAACGCGCCAACACTCACGCCCGCGGATGTGATCAGCAAATCAACTCCGGCTGCCGAAAAATCATCCAGCTTGCTCCGGGTCGCGTCCTCATCGTCGCGGACAAAGCCAGCGGAGATCACCTCTGCGCCGCAGTCTTCGAGCAACGCAGAGAGCATAGATGAGTTTGCGTCGTAGATTTTTCCCGGGGAAATGGGTTGCGATGGGTCGAGCAGCTCGTCACCGCTGGAAAGCAGGGCGATTTTCGGACGCCGGAACACAGGCACGGTCGCAAACCCCTGTGAAGCCAGCAAGCCGAGATCCTGTGGGCGCAATGCGTGCCCGGCGGACAGGAGCAGTGCGCCAGCCTGGACATCCTGCCCGCGCGGACGGATTGAATCTCCCGAATTGACCGGTTCGTGAATCCGCACGCGTTTTCGCACGGGCAGTTCCTCATCGCGGTGGTAATGATCGGTGGCTTCCACCATGACCACGGCATCCGCGCCCTGTGGCAACGGTGCGCCGGTCATGATGCGGGCTGCCTGGCCCTGGCGAATGGTGACAACGGGCTGGCTGCCGGCCGGGATATCTGCAACCACAACCAACTCCACCGGTGTCTCAAGGCTTGCCTGGGCGGTATCACCTGCCTGAACCGCAAAACCGTCAACGCTTGAATTGGTAAAAAACGGCATATCGTACGCAGCATGCAGGGCTTCGGCCAGGACGCGGTTGCGTGCCGATCGAAGCGCGACCGGTTCGATATCCAGGGAATGGACAGCGTCCTGGAGGATGCCCAGCGCAGCCGGGACAACGCGGTGCAGTATGAGGAGGATGTCCAGGACGCCGCCCGGGGCGGGTTCAAGGGCCTGACCCTCTTCCAGATTGCGCTCATCGGCTTTGTCCTGTACA
>CAYYBV010000284.1:0-2658 GCA_964469675.1 uncultured Verrucomicrobiota bacterium | reverse complement strand
TTGACGATGACATTCAAAAATCCGTAGAGGCGGGCATGAACGCGCATCTGTCCAAGCCCGTCGAGCCGACGGAGCTGTATGAAACCCTGCATGCGCTCCGGCTAAGCGGCGAGGATTTTTCATGAGGAGGAAACCAAAAAATGATGGCAGGCTATGATGAAAAACCCGACATAAACGGCAGCCTTCTCAACGCTATTCCCGGCGGCATCGCCGTGTTTTCTTCCGACGGCGCCGGAAACCATGCGCAACAGCTGTATTGCCAATAATTACGAGCCGGGATCCACGTTCAAGGTGACCGTCGTGGCGGCGGCCCTGAATGAAAAACTGGTGACGCCCGCCCAAATATTCGATTGTGAAAATGGCACTTGGTTTTACCAGCGGCGGCCATTGCACGATTTCCATCCCTATGGCAATCTTTCCGTGGCCGATATAATAAAAAAATCGAGTAATATTGGCGCCGCCAAAATCGCCGTGCTTCTGGGCAATGCGCGTCTTTATGCCTACTTGAAGCAATTTGGAATTGGCGAACGCACCGGTATCGAATTGCCGGGAGAAGAAACCGGCTTGCTGTGGCCGGTTGCAAAATGGACATCCATTTCGCCAACGCGAATCGCCATTGGTCATGAAGTCGCGGTTACCGCCTTGCAAATGCTAGGCGTGCTCTGCGCCATCGCCAATGACGGGGTGCGCATGAAGCCGTACATTGTCCAACAGGTTGCGGGCGCAGATGGGCGTGTGCTTTATCAGCAAGCCCCTGTGGCCGTTGGTCAGCCCATCCGCCCGGATACCGCCCGGCTGATGAAAAGTCTGCTGGTCCGTGTTACCGAAGAGGGTGGGACGGGGGCTCCGGCCCGGGTTGAAGGTTATAATGTTGGCGGCAAAACCGGCACTGCCCAGAAGGCCATTCATGGTGGATATTCCGACAAGTTGAACATGTCCTCCTTTATGGGGTTCATTCCGGCTGAGGATCCACAGTTGGCGATCATCGTGGTCCTTGATGAACCCAGTAAAAATGTTCGCACAGGCGGGTATGTGGCCGGTCCAGTGTTCAAGGAAATTGCCGAACAAACCGTGCGATACCTGGATATTGTGCCCCAACGGAAGGATCTGCCCCAGGGTTCTGCAACCTTGGTCGGGCGTAATGCCCCCGGCACGAAATTTGGGATTTAATGTGCGATGTAATGATTGCAGACGAGTGCCGTCCACTTTCGGCGAGCAAGGTTGTGTGCCCGCTGGCGGGCGTAGCGAATCATCAGAACGTTATAAATTGTGACTATTATGAAACTAAAAACATTACTTGCAGTCATTAAACCGCTGGCGGTCAGCGGGGACGGTGATCCGGAGATCAAAGGCTTGGCGTATGACTCGCGCAAGGTCAAACCGGGATTTGTGTTTTTTGCTCTGCATGGCCAAAATCAGGACGGAAACCAGTTCGTTCAGGATGCAATAACGCGTGGCGCCGCCGCCGTGGTTTCTGGTCAACCGGCCCCGGTCAGCCATGTTCCTGCGATCGTTGTCCAGGTTGGCGATCCGCGGCAGGTCATGGCGGAAATTGCCGCCGAATTTTATAATTATCCTTCGGCCAGTCTGCAGGTAATGGGTATTACGGGGACCAATGGTAAAACGACCACGGCATTCATGTTGCGTGATATTTTTAACGACGTTGGCCGTCGCACAGGCATGCTTGGCACGGTGACTTACGAAATAGGTGATCGCGTGATTCCGGCCAGTCGGACAACCCCGGAATCAGTTGATTTGCAGGACATGCTCGCCCAGATGGTGCACGTCGGTTGCCGGAGTGCCATAATGGAGGTGTCATCGCATGCATTGATTCAGAAGCGTGTCGTGGGCATTGATTTTGATGTTGCCGTCTTCACCAACCTGACGCATGACCACCTTGATTACCATGTGACGAAGGAAAATTATTTTCAGGCCAAGGCGCTGTTGTTCCGCAGTTTAAGCCGGTGCCGTAAAAAACCCGTGGCGGTGGTCAACCTGGATGATCCTTACGGTCGCAGTTTGGCCCGGGATGTGCCACTTGCGGCTGAACTGGTTACCTATGCCATTGACCAGGAAGCCGCCGTGCGGGCGGTTAATTTGCAGATCTCCTCGGCCGGCAGTGTCTTTGATGTGCGTAGCCCTTGGGGCGAAGCCCGGATCAACCTGAAACTACTGGGGCGTTATAATATCAGCAATGCGCTGGCGGCTCTGGCCACGGCAGGTGTCACCGGTGTACCGCTGGTGCAAGCGGCCCAGGTGGTATCGCAAATGGTCGCCATTCCCGGACGTTTGGAGGAAGTTTCCACAGCGGGCAGTTTCCAGGTTTTCGTGGATTATGCGCATACGGATGATGCCTTGTATAATGTGTTGTCCACGTTGCGGGCGATTACTGCTGGTAAGCTTATCGTGGTTTTCGGATGCGGCGGTAACCGTGATGCAAAAAAACGGCCGCTTATGGGCGCCGTGGCCACGCGCCTGGCCGATTATGTTTTCTTGACGTCCGACAATCCCCGCAAAGAAAACCCGATCGAGATCATTGCCCAGATCCGTGCGGGAGCCAAGCGCAGCGACAATTTGGAGGTTGTCGAAGACCGTCATGAGGCTATTGTGCGCGCGCTTTCTTTAGCGGAGAAGGGCGATGTCGTGCTGATCGCCGGC
>CAYYBV010000283.1:0-2677 GCA_964469675.1 uncultured Verrucomicrobiota bacterium | reverse complement strand
TTTTCGCCTGTTCGTGGATTTCAGGCAAAACGCCTGAAGCCGGTAAATAGACGATTAAATCGGCACCCTTATCGGGAAGCGCGCGCACGTCAACGAATCCTTTGTGTTCCTTGATAGCTGCATATGCGATGGCAAGCTCAAGGCCGCTGCGCTTTTGCGAGCGATCTTTGTCGTGGGCATAAAACGGCTCGAACATCCTGTTTAACTCCTGCTCATCGATACAGGTGCCGGTGTTCATGACATGCATGACCACGAAGGTATCGGGGTTAATCAATTCATAACCGGCCAACGGTTCACGCAGTTTTTCCATCGCGGTCATAATGGTCAACCGGCCGCCTTGTGGCATAGCGTCGAAAGCATGGCGCAACAAGTTTGTAATCATTGTTTGCAGAAGCCCCGCGGCCCCCTGAATAGCAGAGAGGTCGGCGCCCAATTTCAGATCCACGTCCACCAGGGGCGCCTCATGCTGCAAACTAAGATAAGCGCTGGTATGCAGGACTTGATCAATGATCTGGTTCAGGAACAGAGGCGTCATGGTCAAATGGCCGATTCTGCCCAGGGTGAGCAAGTCTTGAATTATATCAACCGCTTTACATGCGGAATTTTTAATAATTTGCAGATCCTTGCGCAAAGCACTGTCAGCTGGCAGGTTTTTGACGATCAGGTCGGGGTAATTGACCATCGGCTCCAAAATGTTGTTCAGATTGTGTGCGACGCCTCCGGCCAGGCTGCCCAACGATTCCATACGCTTTGAGCGAAACAAACGATCCTGCAACTGTAATTCGCGGGACTGGGCATTTTTCTGCTCGGTAATGTCGCGAAAACTTACAACGATGCCCAAAATGGTGTCACGGTCATCCCGAATTGGCGCAGCGCTGTGCGCAATGGGCACCTGCCGGCCATCTTTGGCAACCAGGATGGCATCCGTATCCGCGGGAAATACGACGCCCTTCTCAATAATCGCGCCAAAATTGCTTGCAACAACCGCGGTTGCGCTGGATGGCAACAGGCAAAAAACGTCGGTCAACTTGCGACTGATGGCATCGGCCAATTTCCAGCCGGTCAAACTTTCAGCTTTAGTGTTCATAAACTTAATGCATCCGGCGGCATCGGTGGCGATGACCGCATCGCTGATGCAGCGCAGGGTCGTTTCCATCCATTCCTGGCTCTCGCGCAATTGGCGCTCCATGGCATGCTTGTAGAGCGCCATTTCGATTGTCGTCCGCAGTTCGCGATCTTCAAATGGTTTCAGCAGATAGCCAAATGCCTCGGTAACCTTGGCTCGCCGCAAAGTGTCGTCATCGGTGTAGGCGGTAAGAAAAACAACGGGAATGGAATGCTCTCGCCGAATGCGTTCCGCAGCTTCGATGCCATCCATGGCACCCTTGAGCATTACATCCATGAGAATTAAGTCAGGCTTGACTACGCTTGCCTGCGCCACGGCTTCTTCACCAAAGGCCACGACCCCCACTACCTCATACCCCAAACTGCCCAGGCTGTTCTGGATATCCTTGGCCACGATACTTTCATCTTCCACAATCAGGATGCGCGCGTTCACCATAATATTATTTCCTTTAAATCATTTTGCGCAAACAGATGGCGGCCTACCGTAGGATGGGGCCCGGGCACCAAGGTGACCGGGGTTGTCATCCTGCAATTTCCCGCAGGAACGCCAGCAGCTCGGCGCGCATATCATCACGCTTGAGGCCGAAAACAATATTGGTTTTGATAAAGTCCAGCTTATTGCCAATATCGTAACGGACCCCATCAAACCGCAGGCCATATACGGCGCTGTTTTTTGCCATCAGGCGCAAAGCATCGGTCAACTGGATTTCATTGTTTTTGCCGGGTACCAGGCGACCAATGCAATCGAAAACATCGGGGGTGAGAATATAGCGTCCCGCAATGGCCAAGTTGGATGGCGCCGCATTCACCTCCGGTTTTTCAACAAAATCCGCGATAAGATATAAATTTTCCGCAATTGCGCTACCCGCCATTATGCCGTAGCGACTGACCTTGGCGTGCGCCACTTCTTCAAGCGCCACCACTGATTTTTGATAGCGATCAAACACGCCCATCAACTGGCTGGTAACCGACGATGTTGATTCCAAAAGCGTATCACCTAGCAGCAGCGCAAAAGGCTCATCACCCACATGGCACCGGGCGCAGGCCACGGCATCGCCGAGCCCATTCAATTGTTTTTGCCATACAAAATGCACGTTGGCCATATCCGAAATGTGCCGCAAAAGTTCACGCTCTTCGGATTTGCCCTTGGCTTCCAACTCCGATTCCAGCTCAAAGTTGCGATCAAAATGCTCCTCAATCGCACGCTTGCCTTTGCCAATGATCATGAGGATATCGGTAATCCCGGCGGCCACCGCCTCTTCCACCACGTACTGGATGACGGGCGTGTCCACGATTGGCAGCATTTCTTTGGGCTGGGACTTGGCCGCTGGCAGGAAACGCGTTCCAAAACCGGCGGCGGGGATAACAGCTTTACGAATCATGGGTATCCTCCTGGGCGGGTGAAAAGTCCGGCTTAAAAACTTTGATATTGATTTTTCCGAGCACCTGCGCCAGGCGCAGGAACATGGCCTCATCCGCATAGGTGCCTACCATGGCACCGCCTGAGCCTGTGAACTTGGCGCTGGCCCCGACCGATCGCGCCGCTTCGACC
>CAYYBV010000282.1:429-2678 GCA_964469675.1 uncultured Verrucomicrobiota bacterium | reverse complement strand
ATTTCCATCAAAGGATGACCCGCACGGTTGAAATCCACCCGGCTCTGGTCACGGACATGCATGTTCTTGGCAACATCTTCCTCGAGATGAATGCGGGTCAGCCTGATTTCCCGTGATTGCCCCTGGCAGTCAATCGCCACCGTGCCGCCCAGGCACAGGGGCTGGTCAAACTGGGTGATCTGATAATTTTTGGGCATGTCCGGGTAAAAATAGTTTTTGCGGTCAAACTTGCTGCAAGGGTTAATGCGCGACCCAACCATGAGACCCGTCATCACCGTCAGGCGAATGGCTTCCTGGTTAATGACCGGCAAGGCCCCGGGATAACCAAGACATACCGGGCAGACCTGTGTATTGGGCGCCGCGCCAAAGTCGGTCCGGCAGGCGCAGAACATCTTAGTCCGGGTCTGCAACTGGACATGCACTTCCAAACCGATGGTGGCAAGATAGTTCATTTTGCTGAATCTGCGATTTCCGATTGCTGTCCCGCTTGCGTCTTTCTAATCAGGGCTGGCGTCCGTCGCCCATCGTCTGGTGTCCGGTTTTTTAAGCCGCCAGTCGGCGCTTTGTTCGTACGCGAAGCCAACCCCCAATATAGTTTCCTCACCGAAAGCCGGCCCCACGATCTGGAGCCCAACCGGCAGGTTGGCGCGCGTAAAACCACAGGGCAACGCCAGCGCACAAATGCCGGCCAGATTCACGGATGCCGTGAAAATATCGCTCAAATACATCTGGAGTGGATCGACGGTTTTTTCGCCAAGCCGATACGCCGCCGTCGGCGCCACCGGAGTCAACAACGCATCGCAAGTCTGGAACACTTTTTCAAAATCGGACCGGATCAAAGCGCGCACTTTCTGGGCACGGACATAATAAGCATCATAATAACCGCTGCTGAGCACGTAGGTTCCCAGGATAATGCGGCGCTTGACTTCCATCCCGAATCCGGCCGCGCGGGTGCGCGTGTACATGGCATACGGATCATCGGCGTCCTTGACCCGCAAGCCGTAACGCACGCCGTCAAACCGTGCCAGGTTGGCCGAGGCCTCCGCGCAGGCAATGATGTAATAGGTGGCAATGGCATAGGCGGTCGATGGCAGACTGACATCCACGATGCGCGCGCCCAGGTCCTCGCAGTGACGAATGGCCTGCTGAATACAACCGGCCACCTCCGGATCAACGCCGGCAATAAAATACTCCTTGGGCAGGCCCAGCTTCAGGCCCGTCAGGTCCTTACGCAAGCTGGCGGCATAGTCGGGCACCGGCGCCGCGATGGACGTGGAATCCATGTTGTCATGACCAGCCATGATCTGAAGTAACAAAGCGGCATCACGGACATCTTTAGTCATTGGTCCGATCTGGTCCAGCGACGAAGCAAAAGCCGTAAGTCCATAGCGCGACACGCGACCATAGGTAGGCTTGAGTCCGACACAGCCGCAAAATGACGCCGGCAGGCGCACGGAACCGCCCGTATCAGTGCCCAGCGCAGCAATGGCTTCGTCGGCGGCAACGACTGCCGCGGACCCGCCGCTGGATCCGCCGGGCACACGCGCCAGGTCCCATGGATTATGCGTCACCTGAAATGCCGAGTTTTCGGTGGTGGACCCCATGGCAAATTCATCCATGTTGGCGCGCCCCACGAACAGGGCGCCTTCAGCGCGCAAGCGGGCAAGGGCCGTGGCGTCATAAGGCGCACGATACCCCTGCAATATGCGGGAAGCGCAGCGGCACGATTGGCCCAGGACGTTGAACAGGTCCTTGACCGCAATCGGCACGCCCAGGAGCCGGCCCGGATGCCCTTGCTTGCGCAGCAAATCCGCGGAATCGGCCTGGTGGAGCGCATCAGCCTCGTCAACTTCCAGGTAACCTTGAACCTGCGGGTCCCGTGCGCGAATCGCGCCAAGAAGCGCCGCGACCAGCTCGCGGGAGGTGCCCGCTCCCTGATCGAGGTGCGCCTTGGCCGCACACACCGTTAATTCATTCCAAGCCGGCATACCATTTCCTTGTTACGGCGCAAACTGCTCCAGGCATGGGAAGGAGCGGCCTTGCCTGCTGCATTCTGGCTGCTGGATCCTGAACATCCGGGTTGCAACCATTACGCATTACATGATTTTCGGGACCAGAAACTGTTCGTTATCGTGCGCGGGGGCATTGTCCAGCACAGCCTGGCGCGCAAGGCCCTGGCGCGCCTCATCCTTGCGCAAAACGCCGGCAACCAGCTCGGGATGGGCCAAGGGGGCGACCGCTGTGACATC
>CAYYBV010000282.1:0-419 GCA_964469675.1 uncultured Verrucomicrobiota bacterium | reverse complement strand
GCAACGTCAATTTTTCCAGGGTTACGCGCCGGCGTTGAATTAGTCATGCGTTTGCCTCCCTGCCTGTCCGGATAACAAGCATAATTCAGATGAATTATTGCCAAATACAACGCTGGTGTCAATTCACAATGCGGGATCATTACCGCAGGCAAGCGCGGTTAAGATTTATTTTGCTTGACGCTTGCACCCAAGCTTGCCATATTGCCCGCCACTTATGGGACAACAATTAAGAACTCGCGTAAAACAGCAACGGCGGAAACGCTGGATTGAGCGCAAAAAAAAGGCCGCGCATCTGGCGGCCAAAAACAAGGCTAAACCGGCGCCGACCCCTGTCGCCGCTGTCGGCGGCAAGGGCGCAACGGTGGCACCGGCCACAGCCAGTGTGCCAGCCCAAGGCTGACGCGCCCCATCATCGCGCC
>CAYYBV010000281.1:2199-2704 GCA_964469675.1 uncultured Verrucomicrobiota bacterium | reverse complement strand
CCATGGCGGCCTGTTCCTTGATAACACGGAACACGTAACCGGCTATCGGTCCTGAATAAACATAGCCGGCATGCGGCGAAATGGCACCGATAATTCTACCTTTGACCGGACTTACCTGGGCGGCGCCGATAAATGCGTTGATCATCTTACTCAGAGCCGCCTTGTCTCCCGGGAACCAGCGGTTATCACCGCGGGTGCGCCTGACTATCTGCTGGCCTTTCTGATTCATGTCGTCCTTTCCATAGCCACAGAATGTTGGGACCCAAAGCAACGTGAACACTACCAAAAAACAGATCCTTTGCGAACCAATCCAACAAGTCATCGGACACCTCTTTTACATTGTTTAATTTTACACATGCCTTGACAAGCTCAATTTTATCAACGCGCGATTTATTTATCGGCAGAACGCATTCAACGCATCTGTTTCTTATGGCGTTTACACCCACTTTGCGATAGCATATGGAAATGAATCATAAGCCTGTCATGGACCGCATCCGTGAACTTC
>CAYYBV010000281.1:0-2189 GCA_964469675.1 uncultured Verrucomicrobiota bacterium | reverse complement strand
GGCCATTGAACGCCATAATGACTTGTATTATGGTGCCAACCAACCGGAGATTTCCGATCGCGATTATGACCGACTCTACCATGAACTGGAAGAACTTGAGTCTGCACACCCCGAACTGCTGACCCCCGACTCGCCTACCCAGCGCGTGGGCTCCAACCGGCGCATGGGCGGCGCGCCCCTGGCGGCATTCGAGCAAGTCCGCCACCGCCGCCCCATGATGAGCCTGGACAACACTTACAGCCAGACTGAAATCTTGCGCTTCCATGAGCGCCTTATGCGGCTGTTGCCGGAAGGAGGGTTCACTTACATTGTCGAACCGAAAATTGACGGCGTCGCCATTGCCCTGCGCTACGAACACGGCCGGCTGGCCGTGGGTAGCACCCGTGGCGACGGTGCTACGGGAGACAATATTACCGCCAACCTGCGAACGATCCGCTCGATTCCATTCACATTGCGTGGCCACAGCAGCCCGCCCGCCGTGCTGGAAGTCCGCGGCGAAGTCTACATGACCCGCGACGGATTCACGGCAATCAATCGCGCGCGTGTTGAGGCGGGCGAAGATCTGTTCGCTAATCCGCGCAATGCCGCCGCCGGCTCCTTGAAATTGCTGGATTCGCGCCAGGTGGCCCAGCGCCCGCTGGATGTGGTAATATACGGTGTCGGCGAACTGGAGGGCATTAGTTTTGAAACGCACGCGCAGATGCTCGCGGAGTTACAAACATTCGGCCTAAAAATTCCCGCCAAATTCTGGCAATGCGATTCGATGGACAAAGTGCTCGTTGCGCTGGCAGAACTGAAAATAATGCGGCAAGCCTTCCCGTTTGAAATTGACGGCGGAGTCATCAAGATCAACGAACGCGCACTCTACGACAAGTTGGGGGCGACGGCCAAAAGTCCGCGCTGGGCAGTGGCCTTTAAATACGAGAGCGAGCGGGCGGAGACCAAGCTCAAGGCCATCACCGTGCAGGTGGGCCGCACAGGGGTGTTGACCCCCGTGGCGGAACTGGAGCCGGTGGCCTTAGCCGGCTCCACCATCAATCGCGCCACGCTCCACAATGCCGACGAAATCAAGCGCCAGGACATCCGCGTGGGCGATATGGTTTACGTGGAAAAAGCAGGCGAGGTTATCCCGGCAATCGTCGGGGTCAATACGCGCGCGCGCAACGGGCAGGAACTCTTGTTCGAGATGCCGGAAAAGTGCCCCGTCTGCGGCGAGCGGGTTACCCAGCGGGAAGGCGAAGTCGCCTTTCGATGCGAAAACCTCCAGTGCCCAGCCCAACTGAAACGCTGGCTAAAGCATTTTGCCGCACGCGGCGCGATGGATATCGAGGGTTTGGGCGAAGCGCTGGTGGATCAGTTGGTGGATGCAAACCTCGTGACCGATCCCGCCGACTTATATCACTTGCGCCACGAAAGCGTGGCGACCCTGGAACACATGGCCGTCAAATCAGCGCAAAACCTGCTCGCCGGCATTGAGGCCAGTAAACAGCGCGATTTCTGGCGTATATTATTCGCACTCGGCATACGGCAAGTCGGCGCCAAAATGGCGCAGAACTTGGAACAACATTACGCGAACATTGAACTGCTAATGCAGGCATCGCCGGATGAACTCCAGCAGATCCGTGACATGGGGCCGGTAGCGGCCCAAAATATTTACGATTATTTCAAAACGCCCAAGAAACGCGCATTAATCCAGCGACTTCAAAAGGCCGGCGTCAACCTGCGCCGCACAGCGGAAGCGGCGCCCCAAAGCGGACGCCTGACCGGCAAGATATTTGTACTAACCGGCACCCTGAAACAATTTACCCGTGATCAGGCCGAACAAGCCTTGCGCGCGCTGGGCGGCGAAGTCAGCGCCAACGTGTCGAAGAAAACATTCGCTGTGGTGGTCGGTGCTGAACCAGGCACAAAGTTGGGCAAAGCCAGAACATTGGGCATTAAGATCATAAACGAAGCTGATTTCACCAAATTGCTGCGCACTTAAATACCGTTCACCACAAGCTGGCGGAGCCTCCTCAACAACTTCGAAAGTTCATTCTGGCGCTAACCACCAGATCTTGGCTTATAGGAAACGCTGCAACTGGATAACACTTAAACAAATGCACCACGCCCCCATTACGCCATAACAAAATGTTACCCGCAGGGTATTAACGAGATACGCCGTCATACTAAGTAGTGTAAAGAATTGT
>CAYYBV010000280.1:0-2710 GCA_964469675.1 uncultured Verrucomicrobiota bacterium | reverse complement strand
GTGACGGCGCGGGCCTCTTCTGAAACAATGAATGGCTATGCAAGCGTCACCCCATATTCTCTGCGTGCTAAACCCGATGGCCGGCAGCGGAATTGCCCTGCAACGCTGGCCTAAAATAATCGCGTTGCTGAAATCCTTCCGGATCTCCTATGAGTTGCTGGCCGCGCAGGATATGCCTCCCGATTTGCAGGTTAGCCGACGGTTGGAACAGAACGGACCGGCGCACTATGCCGCCATTGCCGGCATCGGCGGCGACGGCACCCATTCGGCGGTGATCAACGGCATGATGCGCTATCGCGCCGCCCATGCGGGCCAGGCGCTGCCCCCATACGTGCTGATCCCCGTGGGCACGGGCAATGACATGGCCAAGTCCTTCGGCCTGACGGCCCGCGACGATTTTTTTGTATGCGATTTAATCCGCGCCGTGGCAGCCATCCGCTATGGCGCGGATTACTGGTTGGACCTGGGCGCCCTGGACGGCGTTTTTTTTGTTAACGCCCTGACGGTGGGCTTGGATTCAAACATTCTCCGCGAGCACAACCGTATCAAAGAGGGGTTATCCGCTTGGCCGCGGATGCGCCGCATGCTCAAAGGCAACCTGCTCTACAGCTGGTGTGTCGGACAAAAGTTCTGGCGGCAAAAGCCGCTGCACGCCGAGATTGCGATTGACGGCCAACCATGGTATGCCGGCCCAATCATCAACCTGGTGATCAACAACACCCGCAACTACGGGGGCGAATTTGTCATTTGCCCCGAGGCGTATGCCAATGACGGCTTGCTCGACGTGGTGGCTTTTACCGGCCACACGGATTATCTGGCCAAATATTTTCTCGCCTTCCGTAATCAGCCGCGCCGCATCCAACAGCTGACCAAACGCTTGAACAAGTTTTCCGCTTCGGCCCGGGGTCAGCGGATCGAGGTGCGCTTGTCCCACCCGGAGACGGCGCAGTATGATGGCGAGGAATTTGCAACCCGTGACCGGTTTCAAGTCCAGGTGGTACCTCGCGCCCTGCATCTTAAAATCCCGGCGGAACCAGGGTAGGATTCTGAAAATCAGATGACGCTCGACGGCCAGCCGTCGGGCGCAAATGGCGAACATTCCCCTTGCCCCGGCGAAACGCCATGGCCGCGCATGGCCGCCCCCATTTCCCGCGCGCTCATTTAGCGCCTAATTTATCAACCCGCATCCCAAAAACCGTTACCTCGCGCCGATCATGGTAGAGCTGGCGGATTTGAAACTTGATTCCGGATTGGTTTCGCAAATAAGTTTCGATGGGCTTGAGGACCGGGTAGGGCTGCTGCTGCGGGAGCTTGACATTAAAAACAAAACGGCGCATCCAGCGGTTTTCCAGCCATTTGCGGAACATGCCCAGCGTTTGGCCGGGGGGAATCAGCATGTCGCTGACCATCCAGTCCAAGGGCCGCCAGGAAGGTGGCGGTATGAACGAGATGCCATTTTCCCGCAGGTGCGTCAGGCCTCCGCCGGCAGCGCCAAGCTTTTGGATTTTCAAGGGTCCGTTGTCAACCGCCAGCACGCGGCAACCCCGCTTGAGAAAAGCATAACTCCAGCCGCCCGGCGCGGCGCCGAGGTCCACCACGCGCTGGCCGGGCGCGGGGTCCATGTTCATGCGTTCAAAAACTTCTTCGATTTTTAAATACGACCGTGACGGCGCCTGGGCGTCGAACCGCATGCGATGCGCGCCGCCCGGTCGCGTATCGCTGAGCCTGTGCGACGGCATGACTGCGCCCCATAGGCCGCCGGGCGTCACGCATAACTGCAAAACCAGAAACGTGTCGGTGGCGGAAAATGCGCCCGGTTCCCGGTATCGCCGGGAAACGACTGTAAAACGGTCGGCGCAAAAATCGAACACGGCTTGCCGAATACGCTCCGCGCGTTGGGTTAACGGCTGGACCGCGTTGGGGTTGGACGCAAACGCATGCAGGGTCCAAGGCTGCGTCTGCTTGGCAATCACGGGCAGGAGCTGGACCACGATTGCGCGGGCCATGGATTTCAAGGGCTGGTCCGCAAACCAGAGCGCTTTTTCCAGCCGCTGCTGTTCAAAAATAAACGGACGGGGCAACAGATCGGGACCAACCACGAGCAATCCGCCGCCGGGGATAAGGGCCGGCGGATTCCAGCCGGTTTGTTCGGGACCTGCGCCGTTGGCAGTTATTTCGTCCAGCAGGATATTTTCGTAACCCTCGTGGCAGATCAGGATGGTCGGGTTAATTTGCATTTATAACCACTCACGACACAGAAAAAATTTAAGATTGCATGCACAAAGCTTGTTGTTGGCCTGCGCGGGCTTAATTTTGGCCGCTGGCCAACTGACAAACGAGATGCTACACTAACGCGCATATGACGCCAACGTGGAAATGGATGCTGAAGGCAGGGGCCGCCGAAGTTGCCGCCGTGCTCAAAGCTTTGCCGCAGGACGTTAAGCTCCGGGCGGAAGCAGTGCCGATTTTGCTGGAAAAGCGGCCCGGTCGCGCGCTGGTTGCCGATGGCATTGAAGCCGACACGCTGGGCCTTTTCCTGGGCCCGTCAGCGCTGGATGATCCGGGCGCAACCCCCCTGCCGGCGCAAATAATTTTATTTCTCGAAAACATCCAGGATACCGCCGGCGGCGTGGAACGTTTATATCGGCAGGAAATCCGCAAAACACTCCTGCATGAGCTGGGGCATTGCCTTGGATGGGAAGAATCGGAA
>CAYYBV010000279.1:1918-2735 GCA_964469675.1 uncultured Verrucomicrobiota bacterium | reverse complement strand
CTATTGATCGGCAACGTGGAACACGTCCAATTTAGTATGATCCCGCATCGATTTTTATTCCCATAGTCTACAGTCTGCGGCCTTCTTCACTCCCACAGTCCACGGCCTACGGCCTATCTTCCAGTTCAATCCCAGCTCTTGACATCGTCCGAAGTGTAATTGGTGCGATCGGCGCCGGGGGACCAAACTATCACCGTCCTTGAAATTTGCTGGCCGTCCCTTGTGATCCGATTGTCGTAGTCATGATCCACTTGGAAGTAGTAATAGGTTTTCACGGCGGTCGGATCACTCGGATTTGACCAGGGATCCAGCGCGCCGGACACGGCATTGGTCATTTCAAATTCATAAAAGACAACCCCGTCGGAATTACCAGCAATCTTCTGCCCCTTGAGCATACTAACAATTGTCGCGTCAATCGGATTGGCGCCCGACCCGAAGGTCGCATCCCAAACCCGGTAACGGTCCAAATAGGCATTGAAAGCAGTTTCCAGGTTTTTAACAGTCACCTTGGCCTTGGTATACTTGGCCTTATCCCGGACTGAATTGTAGGATGGCAAAATCATCCCCAACAAAATGGCGATGACCGCCATCACCACCAGCAGTTCCATCAGCGTGAAAGCACGCTGAGTGCGGAGCGCAGGCCCTGCCGCCTTCATTTGTTGCCGGATATTCATCTGTTCACGCCACCTTATAACCGCCGACCAAAGAATGACCGTATGCCTTAAAAATTATTCAAAGTAATAGAATAAGACAGCCCGTCGTAACTGGCATATTTCCACTGTCGATGCGTAACCGGATCAATCGCCAGGGGACGGTT
>CAYYBV010000279.1:0-1908 GCA_964469675.1 uncultured Verrucomicrobiota bacterium | reverse complement strand
TGGGTTACCGCGCAAACCACGCAACTCGATCAAAGTCCCATCCTTTTGTTTGACTTTCTGCTTCCACTTTTCGCCTTCAAACCGGCGATAGACAAGCGTCATAACGGTAACATTCGGAAACACGTAAAACGGGGTTTTGCCTTCCTGGATCCGCCTGATCATCAGCGGGTATGTGAGGCTATAGTCCACATTAACCGGCGTGCTGCCGTCAACCGACATGCGCGCATCAACCGTGCCATCCGCGACGAGATTTACATTGGTAAAAGGACTATTGCTGGTTGTCGCGCATTCCGTGGGAACGTTATCCTGGTAATGATTTTTAACACCATCAGGGTTGCTTGTAATCGGATATTCGCCATACGTTGCGCGGTAATCATCCAGGGCACTGCGGATTTCGGCCAGCATGACTTCCCGCCGGGCTTCCTTGGCGCGCTGCATGGCATAACGGGAAAGCGGAATCGTAATGCCCGCCAGGATCGCAATCACCACGATGACGACCATGAGCTCCACGAGGGTGAAAGCACACCGAGCGGAGAGCGGGGAGCGCGGAACGCTCAAAGCGCCAACACAAACATTCGCGCACCGTTTATGCCCGACTGATGAATCGTGGTTCATAATTCACACTTTACAGCCCCGTCTCAAAACTCGCCCGTGAAATGGCATTGGAACCCACCCAACCGATATGGCCATCCATGGCCACGTAATGGGCGCCATAGATATTATCCTTGCCCGGATGATGGAAGCCCACTTCCGTCAGCCACCAGCGTCCGGCCGGCAATTTCGGGTCACCCTGGGCAAAAGCAACACCCTGGCGGTTGGTAAAACTGAATATCCAGGTGGTATAAGAAAGGTTAGCCCCCCATCCTTCCCGGGCATTCCAGTCAATAAAAGCCACGATATTTTCGGGTATATTATATTTCTCCTTGTAAAGCATGAGTGGATTGATGGCATACGTTGTAAAGTGGGGCGATAAATATATCGAAGCGTCGTTCGTCACGTTGTCCTCGGAAAAATCAAGCGCGGCTTCCTCGCCCTGGACAATTTCAGCGCCCGGCCCAAAATCCCTTGATTGCGTCAGTTCATCCATAGTATTGGAAGCGATTAGATATCCTTTGAAATTAGGCGATTGCGGGTCAAAATAATTAGCCGCGCGCAGCTCGCGCAGAACAACCGGGCAAACACGCACCGACGGCACCCCGGCCGATAATGTCGCCAAGGTATTGCTCGCCGGTATATAACTGCGGATCATATTCTGCCAAGTATCCCTCGAGGCACCCGTGCTGCGTTCAGCCGTTGACCGCACCGCGCGGTTATCAAACTGGCCGGCGTCAAATGTGTTGCCATCCGAACTTTTCCAGCCTCCGTCTGGGCCTAAATGGGTGGCCCCACCCGAACCCACGCCCCAGCCTGGATATATGAAATAGCCATTGTGGTCGGCCATGTATTGATTCATGGCAATGCCATACTGGCGGAGATTGTTCTGGCATTGGGCAGACCAGGCTTTTTCGCGCATGGTGCGGATATTGGGGATCAGCAGCATGAGCAGAATTGAAATGATGGCCACCACGACCATAAGCTCGACGAGCGTGAAAGCGGCCAGGAGGCCGCTGACTGTGGACCGCAGGCTGTAGGCTGTAGGCTTCATAATGATATTGTAATAACTCAGGTAGTCAGCAGTCAGAATTCTCCACCGGAGACGGAAGAATCCAGAATAAAATACGAAAGAATCAGCAATTAAAGACTGCAAGGGACATTCCGCCAAGCCCTTGCGTTTAGCGCCGGTTCTCTTCGTATTCTCTTGGCCCATACAGGGTTCCTTATTCTGACTCCTGAGCAGTTACATGATATTAACTCACTAACGTCCCATAGGGACGCCGAGACTGTAGCCGTTTAGGCCGTAGGCTGTAG
>CAYYBV010000278.1:0-2739 GCA_964469675.1 uncultured Verrucomicrobiota bacterium | reverse complement strand
GCGCACATGGTTTCAGGTTAAATGTTTTTCCTGTTATTTCAACCCGCCTTTTTATATTATCCGGCTTAATCCGCAAAAGAGCATTGCCATGTTTGATCTGCAGCATTATTTGGCCAATAACATCCAGTTGATCAATGCCGCACTGGATCGGCGCTTGCCGACCGCCGCCGAACGGCCCGCGGCGCTACATAAAGCCATGCGCTACAGCGTGTTTGCCGGTGGCAAGCGCCTGCGGCCGATCCTTTGCCTGGCGGCGGCCAAAACAATTGGCCCGGCCGAAGCCGACAGCCCGCCCAACAACACGTCACTCACCGCCGCCCTGGCAATCGAAATCCTGCACACCTATACCCTGATCCACGACGATCTTCCCAGCATGGATGATGACGCCTTGCGCCGGGGCCAGCCCACCCTGCACATCGTGGCGGGCGAAGCCAATGCCATCCTGGCCGGCGACGCACTCTTAACCATGGCGTTTGAATGGCTGGCCGAAGTGTGTGCGCCGCCACCCTACCATCCCAATCAGCTTGGTTTGGAACTGGCGCGCGCGGCGGGGAGCCATGGCGTTGTCGGCGGGCAGGCCGAAGACCTGGCCGCCGAAGGTCAGGCGATCGATCCCGCCATGGTGGATTACATTCATCGCCATAAGACCGCCGCGCTCCTGCGCGCCGCGGTGCGTATGGGTGGCATCTCCGCCGGCGCCGATGAAAAATCCTTGGCCGCATTAACCACCTATGGCGACGCCATCGGCCTGGCCTTCCAAATTGTGGATGACATACTAAACGAAACTTCAACCGCCGCCGCCCTGGGCAAAGCTGCCGGCAGTGACCGGCAGCACGGCAAAATGACGTTTGTCGCCGTGCACGGCCTGCCAGCCGCAAGGACACGCGCCAAACAACTTGCCGGAGAAGCCCTTGCGGCGCTTGATAACTTAGCTTGTCACCGGGAGCCACTGGCCGCCTTGGCCCGGTTTATCACGGAACGGACGCACTAACATGCCAAGCCGCATTTCATGGCAACCCTTGCTTGATTGGCTCGCGCGCACGCCGGCGGCGCAATTCGTAGTCTGGACTGCGATGGGCATTGTCATCTGGAATTTTTCCTCCAAGGCCATTTCGGATATACTGGTCTATGGTGCCTTTCTTTTCGCCCTGACCAGGGCAACTCGCGGGGCGGCCGCCTGGAAACAGCCGGCCGGCATCGCTTTTATAATTTGCCTTGTTTACATGGTTGGCACACTACCATTCTCAGTTAACCCCGGCCTGTCTTTGCACGCTTTCAAGGACATTCTTAAAATTTTAGCCGGGGCCTTTGCCATTCCGGTAATCTTCGATACGCGCCCGAAAATCGAAGCCGCTCTCTTCTACAGCGCCACGGCCATTGCCTGCGTCCTGGGCTATGATTTAATCCGGCTGGCAATCGCCCTGGGCCCGGACCTGATGGCCCAGGCGCATGTCTTCAAGCCGTTTATTTTTAATCATTCAAACGTGGCCAGCATGATGGCGGGCGCATCGGCGCTGGTGTTTTTTTATTTCTGCTGGAAATGGCATCGCCGGCTCTGGCCTTTACTGGGATGCGCGGGCGGCCTGTTGCTCTGTTTGGCATACCTGGTCGTTCTGGCCTCGCGCGGGCCGCAGATCGCGTTTGCCCTGACCTGCGTCGGCGCCATATTCCTGCTGCCCGGCCGAAGAATCAAGCTGCTGGGTTTTCTCATTATTTTGCTGGCCGGCACAGCCCTGTTCTTCAATATCAAGCACATCAACCCGCGGTTCCTGGAAAAAAAGAGCATGTCCAATTTCAGCGCGCGCGACAAGGTCTGGACACACACCTGGAACCTGGCGCGCCAACGCCCTTGGATGGGCTACGGCTACGGCAAGCAGAATTTCGAGGTGGTATATTACAACACACAGCCGCCGCCGTCGGGCTTCCACTACCCGCACCCTCATCAATTCTGGCTTAAACTGCTGTTTGAATTCGGCTGGCCGGGCCTGATCCTGCACGGCCTCGCCTGGCTGATCCTGGCCTTCGGCCTGGGTCGCTGCGTTTTTGCCCAGCCGACTTTTACGGACCGGCTCCTGCCAGGAATAGTTGGGCTTATTTTTTGTTTAATCCACCTTTACGGACTGGGCGATTACCCGGACAATATTGTCCGGATGGCCCAGCTCTGGCTCATCCCCGCCGCGTTGGTGCTGATGAAAAAGCCGGACGATGAACATGTCTTTTGAGCCAACCCCGGGGTGATCATCCGACCCGAATTTTCGTGGTCGTGGCCGCCAGTGAAGCTGTCCGTTAAAAACTAACGGAGACACAGCCCTGCTTGAAACAAACCGGCGTGGATTTAATTTGGGCTGCGCCGGCCAACACCGATCTCACGCTCCTCTGCCTGGAGGCAATATTTGAATCACAGGTTCCATTACTCGCCGCCGCCACAGATAAAATTGCATCGGCATATCATCCCGGGAAACTGGAAGCAAAGGGCCTTGTCTATTTCGGCCGCGTGCGTTCGCCTGAATTTATTTGGGCCGACTTGACAGGCAACTTGCAACCGCTGCTGGCCCGGCAGGCTGAAATATTGGCCATCGCAAAAACGGTGAGGATTTACACCAACGCCAAACCATTCCAGCCGCACCTGGCAATAACGGTTATGCCGTTTTACTAAGGACCGCCTTCAGATCTTCTTCGGCCGTCTTGATCGGGGTCAAGCCGAACTTCTCGACGAGTACTTTAAGCACGGTCGGCGAG
>CAYYBV010000277.1:1211-2751 GCA_964469675.1 uncultured Verrucomicrobiota bacterium | reverse complement strand
CAGAATGTAGCTCGCGCCATAAAGCGCGGCATACCCGATAAAAGCGTCAGCAGCGACCCAGCGCTTGAATTCCCCATCATTCAAAAAAACATAATCCCGGCCGTTAACCTCACCCGGCCGCGGCGCGCGCGTAGTACAGGTTACCGCCCGGACCATGCTTGGGAACTCCTCCAGCAACCGCGCGCCCAAGGTGGTCTTGCCCGCGCCCGAGGGCGCGGAAACCACCAGTAAGAGAGGGCGTTGGATGGGTGTGTGCATTCCGTTAAAATCGAATTCCGAATCCAGAAATCAGTAGACAGAATAAATCGCGAATCGATGCATATGCATTCTGACTTCGGGCTACTGCATGCTGGCTGCTTGAACGTTTATTCCACCGTTCGGATAGGATGATTTTCGCTTACTCGATGTTCTGAACCTGCTCGCGAATACGCTCCAGCTCGGCCTTGGCGTTAATCACCAGGCGGCTTGTGTCCGCGTCGTTGGCCTTGGAGCCGATCGTGTTGATTTCCCGGAACATTTCCTGCAAAATAAAATCCAGGGTGCGCCCCGCCGGGGCAACGGCATCCAGATGCGCGCGGGCCTGCTTAAGATGGCTGCGCAAACGCGTCACTTCCTCGCTGATATCCGAACGGTCTGCAAAAAGCGCGACTTCCCGGAGCAGCCGGTCATCGCCCTGGCCTAAAGGTATGCCCGCCTTCTGCAGCCGCGCGCGCATGGCCTGACGGTAATTTTCGGCAACTTCCGGCACGCGGCCGGAGACCCGGTCTACAATCATACCAATGATTCGCAGGCGCGCCAGGATGTCGCGATCAAGAGCGCGTATCTCAGCCGCCCGCATCGCCAGGAATGATTTCAGCGCCTGATCCAGGCACTTAATGACCTGCGGCGCAAGCTTGGCAAGCTTCGCCGGAACCTCGGCACTACTCACCAAGCCGGGTATGCTGAGCAGGGCGCCGATGGTTAAATCATCCTTCAGCCCCAGCTTCAGCGCCGCCTGACGCAAGCGCCCCACACACGCGGCGGCCAACTCATAATTAACGCGACAACCCACCCGTCGCATTACGGCAGACAAATCCAACTGCACCCGGCAGGTAACATATCCACGGGCAATCCGCGCATGCAACCGCGCGCGCACATCGTGCTCGAGCGCCGTCAGTGCCGGTGGCAGATCCAGGCGCGCCTCAAATTGGCGGTGGTTAACCGCGCGCAGTTCGACGGCAATCTTGACCCCGCCGGAAACCAAATCCGCCCTCCCTTGCCCGGTCATGCTTTTTATGCCCATCGCCACTCTTCCATGAAAGTTTGCGCTCGATATTTGCTACTTGTGTCATCCCGTCTTCGCCAAGGTTGCACAGGGTAAGTCACGCCTGCTTGCCGATCCACCCACCATGCTCTACGCTTTGCGCTCCACGCTCCCCACTCCACCAGCTTCCGATGCCCTTTTAAACTTCAAATAGGCTTCGATGAATTTATCCAGATCGCCTTCGAGCACGCCCATGACATTGCCGACTTCGACATCCGTGCGATGATCCTTGGCCAT
>CAYYBV010000277.1:0-1201 GCA_964469675.1 uncultured Verrucomicrobiota bacterium | reverse complement strand
ATCTAATCTGGCGGCCCCAGGCGATTTCGCCTTTTTCGCCATAAAACTTTTCCATCTCCTGACGCTTCTGGTCCTGCTGAAGTTCATACACCCGTGAGCGCAGGAGTTTCATGGCCTTCTGGCGGTTGGCATGTTGTGAACGCTCCGACTGGCAGGACACCACGATACCCGTTTCCAGATGTGTCAGACGAATGGCCGAATCGGTTTTATTGACGTGCTGGCCACCGGCGCCGCCGGCGCGATAGGTATCCACGCGCAGGTCAGCCTCCGTGATTTCCACTTCCGCATCGTCCTCCAGTTCGGCCACGACATCCAGCGAAGCAAAGGAAGTGTGCCGCCGCTTATTGGAATCGAAGGGACTAATGCGCACCAGCCGGTGCACACCACGTTCCGCCGAAAGATAACCGTAGGCATACTCACCCTCGACCAGCAGCGTCGCGCTTTTGACGCCGGCTTCCTCGCCAGCAAGCATATCCAGCATCGTCACCTGGAACCCGTGACTTTCACAATAACGCCGGTACATGCGCATGAGCATGCCGGCCCAATCACAGGCCTCCGTGCCGCCCGCGCCCGCGTGCAAGTTTATATAGGCATTATGACGGTCCAGTCGGCCGTTAAAAAGGGCTTCGATTTCCAGCTTGCGGAAGGCTGCCTCAAATTTATCCATTTCCTGGACGATCTCACCCAGCGTCGCGGTGCGATGCACGGCATCTGCTTCCGCCTCGGCCAGTTCAACCAAAATGCGAACATCTTCCAGCCGGCCGTAGACGGCCTTGAAGGGATTAAGCACGGCGCGCTGGGCATTGGCCTGATCAATTACCATTTTGGCGGCATTCTGGTCATTCCAGAAATCGGGGGCGGCCATTTTCTTTTCAAGCGCCGCCAGCATATTTTCACGGTTGGCGACGTCAAAGATAACCCCGCATTTCCGCGAGGCGGGTCACCATGGGCGCAATCTTCTCTTTCAGGTCATCGAGCATACCAAACCCTTTCCTTGCAAAGCTGGGCTGATCTTGCCGGAAATGCACCGGCAAAGCAAGCGCCAAGCGCAGGAAGCAATCCACGATTTTTACTTCCATTTTCATTAAATCCGTATAGGCTATCACGACGTTCGTTCAGCCGGAACATCCGGCCCGGAAAGGCCGGGCCACTGACAACGGGACCGCATCATGACGCATCGTATTGAAATCGGCTTAAAACA
>CAYYBV010000276.1:551-2785 GCA_964469675.1 uncultured Verrucomicrobiota bacterium | reverse complement strand
AAGTATTGTGTGGCTTCGGAAAGGAAGTCACTCAGAACGAAATTTCGGAAACCGACACCATCGGGTATTACTATTCCTAATGTTTTCATTTTGGTAACTATTTTATTGATGATTACGATGCATGGGTTGTTATTTAGGCAAAGTTACTTGATTATTGGCGAGAGCATCCTAGACGACGACCTTTTTGTTGGTCAATAAAGCGGTTTTTATTCTCGAATAATCAACAATTCGTATTGACGGGGGCGTTTCTCGGAGCAATGGTTAGCATGGCACCTAGGCTGATCCACTGCCAAATAAAGAAGCTATTGTCATATTTTCCGGCCGAAAAGTTGTCAAATGCTGATGCTGTTGCCGAGTGGTTCAACCAGTCGGCACGTTCTGTGCAGGCGTGCTCAATTAATGATTTTGCCCACCGGTTCAACGGTCCCTGCAACCATTCCCGCTGGGGAGTTTGGACAGCGCGTTTGGGGGCTTGCTGAACGGCTCGGGGAAGCATGGGTTTGGTCAGTTCCCGAAGGAACCATTTGGTTTGGCCGGCGTGAAGTTTGCGATCTGCGGGTTGGCGCATCGCCAGTTCAATCAGGCGGTGATCCATGAATGGCTCCCGGAGCTCGGTTGAGGCCATCATGGAGGATCGGTCGTTAAAGCGGAGGGCGCGCGGAAACTTGGAATGGTAGATATCGCGAAACTGTAGGTTGCGCAGCTTGTCTGGATATGGTTGTGGGTAAGTTGCCGGTTGGCTGAGAGCTGCGAACCCGGGCTGCAGGCAGCAAGGAACCGCGCCGGTGGCCGAGTTGTTTTTCCAATAATAATCATACCCGCCCCATTGCTCATCCATGCCTTGTCCATCAAGCAGAACGATGACGCCATTGTTGCGGGCGGCTTGAAACAACTTGGCATAGGCCATGGTTGGCAAGCCACCGAAGGGTTCATCTTGGATTAGGGTCATCTGGGTGAACAATTCTGGCACTTCATGCGGGGAGAGCTTGACGAAATGGACTGGATGGCAAGTGTGCGCCAGCATTTTTTCCACCCATGGCCGTTCATCATAGTTTGAATCTCCGGTGATGAAGGAAAATGCGGTTACACTGCTAGTTTCGCCTTGGATGGCCCGCACGCAGGCCAGCAGGGTAGCTGAATCTAACCCACCGCTGAGGTTGATGCCGACCGGCACATCCGCCCGGAAGCGCAGTCTAAGGCTGTCAAACATCAAGGCCCTGTATTCTTCGAGCACCTCGTCGAGCGGACGCTGATCAAACTCCGTGCCAGTGTGCGCGACCAAGTCATACCAGTGGCTAACAGTTGTCCGACCGTTTCGCCATCGTAATCGGTTGCCGGCAGGAAGCTCGTGGATTGTTTTCCAAAAGGTACCGGGACAAACGCCGGAGGTGAAGTAGCTGGCCCATCCTTGTTCGCTGGGCACCCGTGGGATGCCGGCGGCGTGCAACGCCTTGATTTCGCTGGCAAAGAACAGGGAGTTCGGATTCGCCCCGTGCGCATAATAAAACGGCTTGACTCCGAAGCGGTCCCGGGCGGCAAACAGGGTCTGTTCCTGAGTGTCCCAAACGGCAAAGGCGAAAATGCCGATCAGTTTATCCAGGCAACGCTCCCCCCAGCGGGCGTAAGCCGCCAGCAAGACCTCGGTGTCACTTTGGCTTTTGAATGGATAGTTGGGCAACTCCTGGCGTAGTTCCAAATAGTTGAAAATCTCACCATTGAATACCACCCGGTAACGGCCACTGGCGTCAACCATGGGCTGGCAGCCGGCCGGGGACAGGTCGAGAATGCTCAGCCGGTTATGCCCCAACGCGCATAACCCGGTTGCATCATCGAAACGCCCGGTCTGATCCGGACCGCGATGACGCATGACCCGCAACATGGCCCCGATGCGTCCCCCCTCAGGTTCGCCTAAGATGCCGGCGATTCCACACATACTACGGGACTCCTCCTTAAGATCAGAGACTCCGCCTTGGCCCAATCGGCCAACGTGTCAATATTGACGCTACCCCCCGGTAGCACGGGAACACCATACAGCCGTTTTCCATAAAGGCTGTTTTGGTTCATCAAGACATCGCAACGGGTAACATAAACGGAGCCTTCCCGGTGAAACGCTGGTGGCAGGAGCTGGCGTCGGGGAATAATAACGGTTTCACCGGTGCTGATGGTCAAGCAGCCATCGGTGTCCTGAAAGAAGGTCCAATGCGGATTGTGTACGGCCGGAACGGGCAGAATGG
>CAYYBV010000276.1:0-541 GCA_964469675.1 uncultured Verrucomicrobiota bacterium | reverse complement strand
TCACCACGGCATCGGCATGGCTAGTTTCAAGCCGCTCAATACAGGAGTCAATCAAGCTTGCGGGGCGTAATGGACTGGTGGGCTGCAGCAGGCAGACGGCATCATAAACTTCTCCCATGGTTGCCAATCGTCGCACCACATCCTGGAGCACCGGCAAGGTCGGGGTGTCATCTTTTGCCAAGGCCAAGGGGCGTAAAAAAGGCACGTCAAGACCACAGTGGCGGCCAATCTCGGCAATTTCCGCATCCTCAGTGCTGAGCACCACCCGAGCCAGTCGTTTGGCCGCCAATGCTGCTTCCGCCGTGTATTGCAACAGCGGCTTGCCGCACAACAAGCGGACGTTTTTGCGCGGAACGCCCTTGGAACCGCCACGGGCAGGAATGATGCCAAGTACTTTCATGGGCGGCGGGCAGCCTTATTCCTGTACGAAAGCGAGGCGTTTTTGCACATACGGAACCACGGTGCCCAGCATGCCGGCAATCCGTTCGGAGACATGACCGTCGCCGTACAGGGTGCTGGGGGCATAACGGCCATGCGTCAG
>CAYYBV010000275.1:1805-2787 GCA_964469675.1 uncultured Verrucomicrobiota bacterium | reverse complement strand
CCGGCCGTGGAGTGGGCGTCTCGCCCACTCCGGCGAGACGGCTCATTGACCCGCCCCGGCTATCCACGCCAACCGTACCTGGCCGCTGTCCCGCCCGTCCTGCGTCCCGCGCCCCTCTCCCGGCCGTGGAGTGGGCGTCTCGCCCACTCCGGCGAGACGGCTCATTGACCCGCCTCAGTCATCCACGCCAACCGTACCCGGCCGCTGTCCCGGCCGTCCTGCCTCGCGCGCCCCTCTTGCGGCCGTGTAGCTCCTCGCCGGCCCGGGCCTAGCGATTTGGTCGCTCCCGCAAATAACTCAGCCGGTGAACTTGCCATATTGATATAAAATTGCTATACTGATAGCAGCTAAGTTCAGCACAGGCGACAACCAGTACGAAAGGCCCCATTCCATGCGGGAATACCACGCCATCACAGCAGCGGCCGCGAGCCGTCCGCAGGCATTGCGCCAACATTTCACCATGGTCGAATTGATGGTGGTCATCGTGATTGTCAGCATTATCCTGGCCTTTTCGGTGCCGGCTTTCCAGAAGCTGGCCATGGGCAGCGGCGTGGACGCCGCCGCCCGCATGCTGTCCTCACAACTCAGCCTCGCCCGCGCCGAAGCAATCTCAAGACGCCAATACATCGCCGTCATTATGCCGGGTGCGGGGTATGAGCGTAGTAGCAACGACGACAGCGTCTATCCTTTCCAGAGCTTTCGCGCGGCGATAGTCACCCATAGTGGTGGCACCTATACCTTTGATAAGTGGGTCGAAGGCACCGAGTGGTCTTTTCTCCCCACGGGTACAGTCATCGCTTCGGTGAGCCCAACAGAGAGTGCGTTGCAATCTGTACTTAAGGACCCATCCGATCCGGACTCTGCGATTACAATACCGAAAGACCCCGCTGATTGGACGCCGGCGTACAGTAACATGGGCGAGGAAGTCTTAGATACCGCTTCTTCTCCCTACATGAATGAAATTGATAGCACGAGTTCCGAT
>CAYYBV010000275.1:0-1795 GCA_964469675.1 uncultured Verrucomicrobiota bacterium | reverse complement strand
GAACTGTTGCCGATGCCTCCCCGTTCATGAACGGTACCGCCAGCAACGGCAGCGTCCGTGCGGTGATCTTCAAACCCAACGGCCGTTGCACCCAGAAGCTGTATGTGACTGTCATGGAAGGCGTCTATTCCGAAGTGGCGTTGGGCGAATCTAAAACCGAGCCCGAACGGACGGTCTTGACCAACATCCGCGTCATGGAAATCAACGCCTTCACCGGCCAGATCCGCTACCTCTTCTAATTATCCACCCGCGCACGAGGACACCCGGATGAAAAGAAAACATCCCTTCAATATGATCGAGATCATGCTGGCCCTCGGCGTCTGCGCCATCGGCATCTCCAGCATCATGGTCCTCTTCCCCGTCGGCTCCGCCGCCACCCGCGACGCCGCTATGGAAACCTACGCCGCCCATGCCGCCGACCAAATGCTGCATTTCATGAAATACCGAATCACGGCAAATGATGGCGCGGATTGGGCCACTATCATTTCGGATGCGGATGATACCGGCAAGATATTAAAGGCCATTCCAGCTGATAGCGATTATGATCTTGCTCATCTGAATATCACATCGAATTGGGAGACCGAATCCACGTGGGCAAATGAATTAAAGGGCACGGTCTACCAGAACAGTTCGGATGATCAAATTTACCAGATCATGAGTCATCGGAATCCAGCAGACAAAATGCTTGGCGATGCAGGTTTTGATGTGGGTAAAATCGACTACCGCGGCATCCTGACTATTTGGAAAGAGCGGATTGTTGTCAACAGCACTTCTATTCCCTACGATATGGGCGTCAAGCTCAATATCAAAGTTGCCTGGCCGGCGGAACTGCCGAAAGATTCCCGGCAAGTGGCTTACTACAGCCTCGAAGTCTTCAAACCCTGATTTGTTTCTATAAGGATGCGCACCCTATGAACAGGCCGGTCGCACATAAAACACGACGCTACACCCTCGTGGAAATCCTGGTCGCCATGGCGATCTTGGTTATCATGATGAGCTTCCTTTTCCAATTCGTCATCGGCGCTCAACGCATCTGGTCCGCCAGCACCAGGACGTCGTCGGTCTTCGAACAGGCACAAGTGGTGTTGGAATTGCTTGAAAACGATTTGCAAAACTCATTGGTCGTTGATGAAAAAGAAAACCCAGGCGGGTCGATACCTTTGTTGTTCAGACGAGATACCAGCACGGGAAACTTGAATGATCTTTATGTTTTTACTTCTACTGACGCCACCGCCAATACCGATGTCGGCTATTTTTCTGTTTATTACACACTGATAAACAAAGTGCTTTACAGGTATGTGGTGGATAATGACATTCCGGTTGGTTCTTATACATTTACGCCTCATTTTGTATATGGTTTCAATCCAATTGAACACGCATCCCAAGCAACTGAATTTGTTTCAACAGTATTACCTGCAATAGTTAGTAATGCCGAGCAGAATGAAGTGGCACGTGGTATTGAATCCCTCAAAATTGAATTGCCATCTGATTCAGCGAATGATTTTGTAGAAGCATCAGGCTTGTTTTCATTCCGAAAAAAACCTCGCGTAATCAGGTTGACCATGTCGATGTTCGACAGCGCATCTGTCAAAGCCTTGGAGGATGCTGGCGCAAGCGCCACCATTGTGGACGAAAAGAAAACCGAAACCATGCGGACATTTACGAAAATCGTATTTCTCCAGTGAACGGGAGATCGTATATGAATAAAATGATCAAGAAACTCAAAAATCAGCGTGGGTCGCCTTTGCTTCGGACCCTTGGTATTCTTTCATTGGTACTGATTATGGCCGTGAGC
>CAYYBV010000274.1:2010-2791 GCA_964469675.1 uncultured Verrucomicrobiota bacterium | reverse complement strand
TTAGTAACGCGGTTTGCCTGCATAATTTCGGTATCGCCGGTTTTTTTGGCCGGTGGTGGCAGGTCTATGGGTTGCAAGGTGATTGGCGCTGTGGGCGGGCGTTTCAGGCGAATGGTTTGAGGGAACGGCGTGGCCTGCGCGGTAATATCGGGCACCAGAGCGGTGGTTTTTTTAGCGTTGGGCGTTGATTTTACCGGACGGACGCTATCCAGGGAAATGCGCATGGTGCGGTTCTTGAGATTGTCGTTGTCGCGCGCCGCGTCAGCCGGATTGGAGCTGGATTCATTCTCGGGCATAGCATGCACCTGGTCAGCATTTAAATATTTGTTTGAGCGCCTCTAAAATTGCCAAAACTCAACCATCGGTAGCCAGGCTAATCCAGTCATGTTTGCTTTGGCTTTAATTCTGGTTATGGAGCTGGGGACATTTGGATGACGGCTGGCCTGAAGTTCGTCAGAACGTCATCAGTTCTTTTTCCTTGGCTTCCAGGGCCTGGTCCATTTTTTTGATGAAATCATCGGTATATTTCTGGATTTCCTTGAGGGCGCCGTCCTTTTCGTCCTCCGTGATCGCGCTGGCTTTAATCAGTTCCTTGACCTTTTCGTTGGCCTCCTGGCGGTTACCGCGGATTACGACGCGCGCCTTCTCGGTCATTTGTTTGGCGACCTTGGAAAGCTCGCGGCGGCGTTCCTCGCTCAGTTCCGGGATCGGGATGCGGATAACGCGTCCATCGTTGAGCGGCGTGATGCCAAGGTTGGCGGCGCTGATAGCTTTTTCGATG
>CAYYBV010000274.1:0-2000 GCA_964469675.1 uncultured Verrucomicrobiota bacterium | reverse complement strand
TAATTACGATGAGCCGCATGTCGGGCGTTGAGATATTGGCGATCTCGCGCAGGCGCACCTTGGTGCCGTAATATTCCACAATGATGTGGTCCACCAGGTTGGCGGATGCTTTGCCGGTGCGCAAACCCGCGAATTGCTGTTGAAGGAATTCCAGGGATTTAGCCATCTTGTCTTCGGTCTCGAGTAGGACATCATCCAGTGATTCCATGATATAAACTCCACTTAAGGTTTATTCGCCTACGGCTAATTTACCCGCCGGTGGCGGGATTACAAACCAGTGTGCCTATCCGGCCACCCGCCAGCACGCGCTCGACATTGCCGGGTTTGAAGAAATCGAACACAATAATAGGGATGTTGTTTTCCATGCACAAGGCAAAAGCCGCCGAATCCATGACCCGCAGCGAATCTTTCAGCGCCTGGCGGAAACTCAAGGTTGTGTAGCGCCGGGCATTCGCATTTTTAAGCGGATCCTCCGTGTAAATGCCATCCACCTTTGTGGCTTTCAGGAGGACATCGGCGCCAATTTCGTTGGCTCGCAGGGCCGCGGCGCTGTCGGTGGTAAAATAAGGGTTGCCCGTGCCGCCGCCAAAAATAACCACGCGGCCCTTTGCCAGGTGGCGTATTGCCCGCCGGCGGATGAAGGGCTCGGCAATTTGTTTGATTTCGATGGAAGTCTGCACGCGGGTTTCCACGCCGATTTTTTCCAAAGCGTCCTGGAGCGCCAGGGCGTTAATTACCGTGGCCAGCATGCCCATGTAGTCGCCCGTATTGCGGTCAATGCCGTGGGCCTGCCCGACGCCGCCCCGGAAAATGTTGCCGCCGCCAATGACCACCGCGATTTGGGCGCCCATGTTCCGCGCCGTCTTGATCCGGGTGGCTACCGTTCGCACCATTGCCGGATCAATGTTCAAGCGGCCTTGCTTGCTTTGCATGGCTTCGCCGCTGAGCTTGAAAAGGACTCTTTTGAATTTGCTTTTGCCTGGCGATTTCATGGGTGTAACTTTAATTTGTGACGATGAAAGGCGATTGTATTTTCTTTGATTTTCAGCATAGCGCAACCGGCGGCATTGGTCAAAATAAATCATTAGCATCTCATGGGCTGTTCAGACTTTAGGCTGATGGGGTTTGGCCCCTGGTAAAAACCGGTCAAATCGAACGGTCGGAATTGCCGGTGCCGGGGGTGGTGGTTATGCCGTTGCGCTGGACCTGCAGCCCAAGGTCTTTAATCCACAGTCCGCGGCGTTCTTGCGGCCCGAGCGTGAAAACAAATGTATAATAATTTGAACGCGCGCATAGTGCGCCCGGGGTAATTATTCCAGGCGCGGGGACTAAGTCTTCCATAGAGCAGGTCAGCGGTCTGTCCGGGTTATGCCCAAACTCAATACGGGTAGCACATTCTTTTCCAATGTGCGGTTAAGATCGAACAGAATAAACCCGCCCGTACCGGCCGCCCGCGCCTGTAGGATTTGCTCGATAACCTGGTCGGGTGTTAATTGGCTTTCTGCGGCGGTGACGCCCAGGCCGGGAAACACGCGCCTGCCGGCGTTATCCAGCGCCAATTGTCGCTGAACCATGTTTTTGAAAGTAGCGTTGTCGGCGGTGTAATCCATGGGACAGACAAAATCCACCAAGTCTTCTTTCAGCCATCGGCCCCAGTCCTGGCCGATACTGCTGATACAGGCGGGATATTCCGGATAGACCGCGGCCGATAGCCGGACTTTCTTCGAAGCCGTGCGGCCGGATTCGCGGGTGATCGCCTGCACGGCGCGGACAAATGTGGTGATTTGTTCGCTGCGCCAGGCATTGTATTTTGCGCTCAGGTTGCCGCTGCGCGCGCATCTGGGCCAGCCCCAGGTTCGCACGCCCAACTGCTGGCCGAAGCGCCGGCGGCATCCGTCGCAAAAGCAGGCACCCGAATCCGGATACCGCGCGTAATCCAGGTGGATGCCGTCCACTTTATAATGCTTGAGCATTTCGCGGATAGCTTCCAGTTCCAGCGC
>CAYYBV010000273.1:0-2798 GCA_964469675.1 uncultured Verrucomicrobiota bacterium | reverse complement strand
TCACGGGCCTTTGTGGAGGATGACGGAACGATCGGCTATTTCGAACCATCCTACTCGCTGTATCCCGTGCTGGCGCAGATCCGCGCGGTGACAGCCAGGCCAATCGCATTGGGACCGGACTTTGAATGGGTTATGCCAGCGCATTACCATAGCAACTTGTTTTTCATGACCAACCCGAATGCGCCAACCGGCATCCTATACACAAAGGCCGTGGTTCGCGAGTTTTGTGCGCGCTTTGCGGGAGTCGTCGTTCTCGATGAGGCCTACGTTGATTTTGCCAGCGAAAACTCCATGGACTTGGCACTGGCATACGCTAACGTGCTGGTGCTGCGCACGCTTTCCAAGTCAGATGCTTTGGCGGGCCTGCGCTTGGGTTACGTCGTGGGTGCGGTGCCACCCATTAATGCCCTCTTCAAAATCAAGGACTCCTACAACGTGGACCGGATCACGCAAATCGTGGCGCTGGCGGCGATTGCCGATCAGGCATACATGCGCACGATGGTAAAACGCATCCAAACCACACGTCGGCAAACAATCACCGCCTTGGAGTTGCTGGGCTTCCGTATATTCCCATCGGAAACCAATTTTCTATGGGTCAAGCCACCGCGGATAACCGCCGCTGGCCTCTACCGGCACCTGCGGGAACACAACATCCTGGCGCGCTATTTCCCCGGACACCGCACCCAAGATTACCTGCGCATAACCATCGGCACCGACGAACAGATGCAGGCCCTGGTAAACGCCGCCCAGGCGGCGACAAAGACCGCTTAATACAAAAGCAGCGTTTACAAGCGTTCCGCGCAAGCGGTATTAACCAAGCCGCCAGTAGCCCCCAACGACCGGCGAGAGCCAGACAGTTAAGGCCCGGCGACCAAAAAAACGTTTTGGTTTGATCCGCGTCAACCAGTACAAATATTTATGCCCAGCCCGGTTTTTCCCGCGCAGCGGCTGGCATCACAAAATCGGTCAAACCAAAATTACAAATCCACAAGCAGCATGTCCGTAATGTTCAGCGGCAAAGTGACCACCAAATTGCCGTTTTCGATCTTGTGCTCGACCTTGGCCTGCTCCACCGAACGCACAGCGGCCACCTTTGTCACGCCAGCAACGGTCACGGTCAACTGCGGAACCGGTTTGCCACTATAGTTGATCAGCGGCACGGCCAGACGGCGCACGGGTTGGTACGTGTCGATGCACGAACTTTCAACTAGCGTTTCACTGCACACGACGGGCCGCTCAAATCCGGCCGGCAGGAAATCATCCACAATGGCGCGGCGCAAGGCAGGATCCATCCCGGTGGGAATGAAATGCGTATAACTATCATCAACACTGCCGCGGTCCACCGGACGCAAGGGCAAAGCCTTGCGCAGATAATCCTGCCCGGGCAGGAAGGCAAATAAAACCGCCTTGCCCTTGCCAAGCGTCTTTTCAATTACCGCCGGCTTGCCGTCACTGAAAGTGCCCACCACCTTGCCGTCGGCGGGTTGCACATTTTGTTTCCAGGCGATCACACCAACGTTTTCCACCTTGCGCTCACCTTCGCCCCAGGCCGCCGTGGCAAACGGCTTGTAGCGCGGCAAATCCTGCTTGGAAAGGAAAGGTTTATTTTCAATTAGGATATAATCAAGAAACTTGGGATCACGGATCAACTGCTGGTCCTTGACGCCATAGAGCGCACCGGTGTCAGGATTAAGCTTGTTGAACTCATCAAGGAAACCGCCACCTGCCAGGGCCACCACCGTGCCACCCGCCTCGGCCCATTTGCGCAGCGCGCTGACGGCCTTCGAATGCAGCCACTGCTGGGTGACATAAATCACCTTGTAGTCTTTCGCCAGGCCGTCAATCACATCATCCTCACTCAGGAAATCAACCGGCACCTGGGCATGGCGCAGGGCATAATAGATGGCCTTGCGCTCGTTATTATGCAAGGCCAGGGTGTCATTGCTGGCATCGGTCATGATATCGTCCACGCTGGAAAGCAGCAACCCGACTTTTGCCGGGCGCACCTGGCCATCCATGACGTAATCCTCGAACAGCCCCGCCGCATGCGTGCAGTCATAGATCGCGCGCCACATTGCAAGGTCACCGGTTGCCACATAATTTTCCGTAACGGCCACCGCCAGCGGTGAAGCGCAGAAATAATTAATCATTTTGGCGCCATGCGCCACGCAGGTGTAAAACGAGAGCCGGAAATCGCGAGGGGTATTTCCGGGACTGTGCGGCATGACATACATGTGAATCGGCAGATTGTGATATTTCGCGCCGGCCCGGAAGGCGGCCGTAGTGTAACCAATCACCTGCACGCTGAATTCCGGAACCTGCCAGACGTAATCCTCGCTCCACGGCATCGTGATGGCCTTCAGCTTAAAAGACCGGATATAATTCAGCTCGCTGACCAGGTAATTAGAGTGCGGCCCATAGTTGGAGCCGGTGCGAATGCCCTTGGCCGCATACGCCGCGGATGCGTCAATATAACTCTTGGCCCCGTTTTCGATCGCGCACAGGGTCGAGTAATAGTAAAGCGGATTATTCCGGTCCGTGGTATAGCTCGCCGTTTCCTGCCCTTTAACCCCGCGCGCGGCAAGCCAGGCCCGGAAGGAGGCGTCATCCGGCTTGCTTGGCGGCAGATGACTTTCATCACCATAGCTGACAATATAGGTGTCGTCCAGAGTCCCTTTAGCCAGCATGGCATTGACATTGGTCAGATTGGTATCGGGCAAGTGACATCGGATCCCGCGCTTTTTGCCGTTCTGCCCCACCATGGTGTTATCACCCAACAGCGTCGTCAGTTCCCGGGC
>CAYYBV010000272.1:0-2800 GCA_964469675.1 uncultured Verrucomicrobiota bacterium | reverse complement strand
TCAATAACAGATTCAGACTAACTCTCTTGCTGGCTCGAAAAGTTGGGCCCGGTCAGAGCGTTACGCTCAGATGAGAGGTGTCAAAATTGGGCAACGCAGCAATGCGCATTTAGTCATTAACAATAAAAGGCTACCAGCAAGTAGCGGGACAATTAGCTCTATTGTCAGAGAACTTGGCAAAAAGCTTGACCTACAGACCTATTATCATCGTGTTTTATCATGTCATGATCTAAGAAGAACATTTGCCTCATGCAATGCAAAGCCGTTGGGCCTTGGATTAGACGTTCAGGAATTATCAGAGCGTCTCCGCTGTGGCATTGATGTGGTTCATAAACATTATATTCAACAAAATCCACTATTACAGGAAGCCAAAGCAAAAAAATACAGAGACACGCTGAAACCAAAAGATGCGGATGAAGAGAGCCTTGAAATGGTTAAAAAATTAGAGTCTTTAAACCCCATCAATCGTAATTTGCTCAAGCTGTTCCGAGATGCTATTGATCGTAGAATTAGTGCCAAGCAGGAAGAAAAGGCATTAGGTCATATACCATGCTGGATTGATGAATCGGAAGCCGAGTCCATCTTAAACCAAGCATGGAATCATGTTCCACATCGCAGATGCCGACGAGAATATTTCGCCTCTCGCCATGCGTCAAAGCGCAGCGGAAGTCATGGAATGATTTATTATGATTCCGTGGAGGTCAAAGAACTGGTAAACCGATACGAACCAATATCTGACTACATTGAAAAGGTTTCTCGTTCAATCCGTCCAATTCTTTCTCGCTTTGATTTAATCGCTATTGGCTGTGTGAAGTTGATAAGAAGGGAACAAACGGGCATGTTCCTCAAGGCAATAAGGGAAGTAGACAAAGAATTGTCTCTTACCATAACTGGCAAAACAGAACTGTCAAAACTGGCAAAACAGGAACAGACCAAACGAGCCTCGTAGGAGTGACTATGCAGAAAAGACTGATAATACAGGGGTTTATTACTAGGGCGGGAGCGGGTGAGCAGAATTGAACTGCCACCACCAGCTTGGAAGGCTGGGGCTCTACCATTGAGCTACACCCGCATATGTCAAAGCAATGTCCGCGAAGCAAGAAAAAACATTATTGACGATAAACGATGGAAGCGTCAAGCGCGTTTCTTGATGCTGAAACCGGGCCGGTGGTCAGGAAACGTTTCGCGCCCCGCGCTTTGATCCGCTTCGCCAATGCGCGCGCTTCCTGAAAGTCGGCTGCTTTTTGCCAATACACCTTTACCCAATTTGAGGCGCCCCGTGTTGCAAGAGTCTGCCCGCGGCAGTGTTCCTTCAGACGATGCCAGGGATTGAGGGGCATTCCAACATAACACCGATCGAGAGATGCCGAATGGAAGAATATATACAAACACAGCGCGCTTTATGGAGCATTATTAAACAGTAAGCATACAGGCGATGGGAGTGTGGACAAACAAGCAATAATGCGTTATCATCAAAATTAATTAAGGTTCATGTGCGGCCGGCCCCAAAATGCGCAAGCATCCGCGGTGGAGACGCCGAATCGGTCGGGTGGAAAAAACACATCGCAATGTATGCGCGCCGCTGTTGAATTTTGGAAATATTTTATGAAAACAAATCGACGTTCAGCGCTATTGTCACCATTGAGTGCTGGTGGTTTTCCAATCAGAGCGCTATTAATATTTTTAATTGTCTTGATCGCATCCGGGCTTGTTTATGGGCAAACGCCCGGCGCCGAAGATGCCGAGGCAATATTTACAAAATTGCAAAATGATCCTTTCAATCAGGTCGTTCTCGGTGCGCTCCTGCAAGCGCAGAAATCAGTCGCCGACAAGTCGGCGCGCATCCATTATATCAAAGTCTGTTATCTCGGCCATCTTGCGCTTGGCGATGTTCAAAGCGCCGCCGATATAAAACGCCTGTTTTTGGCGGTTGATCCGGCTAATTCGTGCTGTTATGCCTATCCGGTGGAAAGTGTTTATGCTGGTTGTTCGTCCTGTGGCGGCACCGGCAAGAAGGAAGTGGTTTGCTCTCAATGTAACGGCACGCGGAAATGTCACGCATGCAAAGGAAGCAAGGTAATTCATGGGGTCAGTGAAGATCAGCGGTGTGTATGTGGTGACGGGCGCTGCATGAAATGTGCGGGGGCCGGAAAAATGAATATGGCTTGTAATAAATGTGCCGGCACTGGCAAGGTGCTTAAAACAAATCATGTCACGCAGGCGTATCTGAAGACGCTCAAGCAAACCCTGTCCACGCCTTCCTCTGCCGGGGCTTCCGGTCAGGCGGATGGTGTAACTGCCGACCAGGTGCAAGCAGCCGAAACAAAATCGGTTCAGTCAAAAGTCGGGGAAGCCAAAAAACAAATGCAAGAACCAGGTGGTCGGCCGCTGGTTTATAAAACTATTCATCTGGCCGCGGAAAACGGTGATCTTGAGGATGTAAAAAATCATTTGCAGGCGGGCGCAGATGTGAATGCCATAGATAAAACCCGGTCTAAGAAGGGCATGACGCCGCTGATGTTTGCCGCCGAAAAAGGGCATACAGAAGTTGTTAAGTACTTGCTGGCAAACGGCGCGGATGTGACCGCCAGGGCGCAGGGCGCCAAAACGGCGCTTATTTTTGCGGTGAACAGGAACAAGGGCCAGCAGGATGTCATCAGGCTCCTTGTGGATAATGGCGCCGATGTTAATGCAAGGGACGGGGACGACGGTACGCCGCTTCTCAAGGCTGCGGAATATGGTAATTTTGAGATAGTCAAATGCCTGGTAGAAAAAGGTGCGGATGTAAACGCGAAAGGCA